>DALYUO010000034.1:2303-5069 GCA_031981225.1 Pararcticibacter sp. | reverse complement strand
TATTAATTGATTCAAGACCTAATGACGGACCTACAATATATTCACTTACGATCTTAGCAGGAGCAGGCAGTCTACCAGCTTTAAGAACATTCGCAAGGTCTTTGGTGTCGTTCTGAGTGAATTTACCAGTGATAGAAGAAATACCATTAGGGATTTCGTTCTGTACAGTTGGAGCAGAATAAACGTTGTTGTCAAGTACGATAGCAATTGAACGTTTGTTGTTAGGATCAGCAGAAGCCGCTGCGGTAACTTGTCTCCACTGGCGTGCTCCGGTAGAATTCATAAACATGACCACTTCAGGATTGCCCTGTTCAACGTCGGCACGGGCATCCGTAATTACATCGCCGCCCATGATCGCTGTTCCTTCAAATCCGCTTGTCTTTAAAGCATAAAGCTCAAACACCCGGCTTTCGGGACTAACAGGTTTAACACCCCACAGAAGCTTTACGTTATTTGGAATAATAGAACGTATAGCAGGAGAGTTAAAATAGGCATTTACCTTTGAAGTATCCTTCTGAGCCGCATAACCAATCACCGGACCTCTTCCTAAAACGCTCTGTCCGTTTTCGCCCTGGCCAATATTGGGATTTAAAACAGCAAATAAAGGGTTCTGACGAGCCTGCGACTGTGCAAGAGCAGAGGTGTCTTTTCCTGCCGAATCTTTCCTTGCCCCAAGTTGCGCAAGTTTACCTGCACCGGCAGAATCAGATTTCACTGAAGCGCTTTTTGCAGTGGCGGTATCCTTTGATGTTGCAAGCGTTGCCGCAAGTGTTTTATTTATATTTTCCAGTAATGGGAAAATTTCGCTGTTATCATACGTTTCCCAGAATTCCAGTTGGGCAGACCCCTGAAGGAGCTTTCTTACCCGTTCAGCATCCGACACTCCCGGAAGTTCAATGAGTATACGGTGTGTTCCTGACTGCAGCTGAATGTTAGGGGAAGTTACACCGAACTTATCAATACGTGTACGAAGAATATTAAATGAGCGATCAACGGCACTGTTTGCCTGCGTGCGTAAAAACTGGATAACGTCGCTGTTGCTTGCATCCGGTTTTATGGAAGCAGAGTTTTCGCGTGTGGCAAAAATAGTGGCAAGCTTTCCGTTTGGACTAAGAGCCTGATATTCTTCACCAAACAAAGTGATGAAATCTTTCTGACTGGTTTTTAATCTGCCTTCAGCATTGCTTAGAGCCTTGTTGAAGGTGGCGTCGCTGTTGTGGTTCGCCAGGTTCTTTACCAGCTCGGTAAGGGAGATTTCCATGGTAACGTTCATCCCGCCTGCAAGGTCAAGCCCCAGAGGAATTTCACGTTCTTTTACATACTGATAAGTGAACTTTGCAAACCCAAGGTTGTATACCGGCTGGGTAGCCATAGAGTCAAGATATGCTCTTTCTTTTTCAGGATTTCCTTTTGCATACTCCCGAGCATCTTTTTCAACCTGTTTTGCGACCCACGTAAACGAAAGAGAATACAGACACCCGATCGTTAAGGCGACAGCAACGAATTTAATCAAACCTTTACCTTGCATTTTTGTTTATGATATATAGTATATTTATAATAAGTCTTTTCTGAATAAGACGGCAAATCTAAGTAAATTTTTAATTTATAAAATTCTTTAATTCAGAAATATCAGTCCTCTTTTATCGGTACCTTTTCGAAGGTCAGGAAAGAATATGAAAACCGGTTTTTCTCATCAGGCTGCTTGTCTTCTCTTTTTACTTCTTTCCATTTCCCTAGTTCAATCTCCGGCAAAAAGGTGTCTGCGTCAAATTCGTGGTGTATTAAGGTTATATAGAGGTGGTTAGCTTTTGGCAGCGCCAGTCTGAATATCTCTGCACCCCCTATAACGAACACATCGTCGCCCTCCTTACATAGCGAAATAGCCGATTCTAAAGAGTGTGCTACTTCGGCGTCTTCAAGTTTTAGGTCCTGACGCGTAATAACAATATTACGCCTGTTAGGAACTGCCTTGCCAATACTTTCAAAGGTTTTTCGACCCATTATGATGGTATGACCAGTAGTTAAAGCCTTAAAATACTTCAGATCAGCCGGCAGGTGCCATGGTAAAGCATTGTTTTTTCCAATCCCCCTTTTACTGTCGGTTGCTACTATAATATTTATATTCACCATCGTTTATACTGCTACCGGCGCCTTAATATGAGGGTGGGGTTCATAGTTCTCAAGTTTAAAATCCTCGAATTTAAAATCAAAGAGATCTTTGATCTCAGGATTAATCTTCATCACCGGAAGATGCCTTGGTTCCCTGCTTAGCTGCAGTTGCGTCTGCTCTATATGATTGTTGTAAAGGTGAGCGTCGCCAAGGGTATGAATAAAGTCACCTGGCTCCAGGTCGCATACCTGCGCGATCATTAAGGTCAGCAGGGCATACGAAGCAATGTTGAACGGCACACCTAAAAAGATGTCGGCGCTTCTCTGATACAGCTGACAGCTTAATTTACCATCGGCTACATAAAACTGAAAAAAGCAATGACACGGCGGAAGGGCCATTTTTTCAATATCGGCAACATTCCATGCCGAAACAATGAGTCGCCGCGAATCGGGATTGTTTTTAATCTGACTGATCAGCTGACTGATCTGATCGATGTGTGTTCCGTCCGGACGGGGCCACGATCGCCACTGATAACCGTAAATGGGGCCTAATTCTCCGGTTTCGTCGGCCCATTCATCCCAGATACTAACCCCGTTCTCTTTAAGGTAGCTTATATTCGTCTCGCCCCTTAAAAACCATATCAGTTCATGGATAAT
>DALYUO010000034.1:0-2293 GCA_031981225.1 Pararcticibacter sp. | reverse complement strand
GAGGTGTAATTTTTTAGTAGTAACTAAAGGAAATCCTTCCTTCAGATCAAATCGCATCTGATATCCGAAAACGCTTATAGTCCCTGTCCCCGTGCGATCATGTTTTTGTGTGCCATGATCCAGCACATGTTTCATCAGATCAAGATATTGCTTCATTTAGTCGTATATGTAGTTCAAGGTAACAGGAACCTTTCTGGTCTTACCTTATTTATGCAAAGAAAATAAATGTATTTTTACCATCCTACTATTGTGAAGAAATCAATAATGTTTATAAAAGATGATAGCGTTCCCCAATGCAAAGATAAATATAGGGCTTAATATCATTAGCAGGCGAAGAGATGGTTATCACAACCTCGAAACAGTCTTCTATCCTGTAAATATAAAAGACGCCATCGAAGTGGTAGAATCGCCGGAGCTAAGTTTTAATGCCAGCGGCATTGAGATCCCCGGGCATGCCAACGAAAACCTTTGTATTAGAGCATACGAAAGGCTAAGGGATGATTTTAAATTACCTCCTGTAAGTATTCATCTACATAAAAAAATTCCAATAGGTGCGGGCCTTGGCGGAGGTTCAGCGGATGCGGCATTTTTTATTAAACTTTTAAATAGTAAGTTTAATTTGAATATGAATGTCGAAACGATGCAGAATTACGCAAGAGAATTAGGAGCAGACTGTGCTTTCTTCATTAAAAATCAACCTGTATTTGCTTATGGAAAAGGCGATGAGTTTGAGGATGTTCCTTTAACTTTAAAAGACTATTTTTTAGTACTGGTAATGCCTCCCGTTCATGTTTCCACTGGCGAAGCCTACCGTGGAGTAAAGCCTGCGGATGCTGATATATCCTTGCGGAAACTTATTGAGGAACCTCCTGAAACATGGAAGTATCTAATTAAAAACGACTTTGAAGAATCTGTATTTAAAAATCATCCGGTAATAAGAGGTGTAAAAGCGGAACTATATGAAGCGGGTGCACTTTATGCTTCAATGAGCGGGAGCGGATCGTCTGTATATGGCATTTTCAAGAATAAAATTCAGTTGCCGCAACTGGAAGTCAAGAATCAAATATTTTATGGAGTATAAAATATACTGTTTTTATAAGAGGGCTGGTTTAAACCAGCCCTCTTTTTCTATTTGACTACTGTTGCTTCCAGTTCAACCTTCAACGTTTCGAAAAGAGTGCTTACTTCATAAAATGTACTCGCCTGTTTAATGCCATGTTTGGCTATCCATTGTTGCAGGACATCGAAACTACTAAAGAATTCGGCCGATGAGGTTGTCAGGATATTTAAGCGGACGATGTTCCTGCATTCATATCCAGCCTCAGTGATCACCTGTTCCAGGTTCTCAATTGCCTGGATCAATTGTGTCTTCATGTCATCAGTACTTGAGCGGCCATCGGCAAGGACAGCCGCCTGTCCGGCACAATAAAGAGTGCCTTCCGCGTGTTTTACTTCAACTGCCTGCACATAGCTGCGCGAATCCTGCCACTGCCAGGGATTTATTATTCGTTTTTCCATTTTTAATAGTTTTCGGAGCCGCGCGACGCCTGGGTTAAAAAATTGTACGGAGCAAAAATGGGTACAATAAAGAACTTACATGTGTGACATACATCACAATTATAAAAACGGCAGATAGCCTGGCTATGAAGAACGCCATAGCCGGCTTAGAGTTTCACGTGAAACGCCGAGCCAGGAGGCGAGCAGGGTTTTTGGTACTCTTTGATATAATGCGGGATACCGTTTTAGTAGTTGTTCATAACGTTCCTTAGCATTAGAAGTAAGGAATGATAATATCCTTCTTTGCGCCGCAATGTGACCGGAATTAGCCTTTTGAAGAAAAAAATACTCCATCTTTCGAAGCTTAGCACATAGGAGCTGATAGCTTTCGAGCGGGAGACAAAGAACGGATGTGTCTTCCAGACATTGCAGGGACATAGTCGCTTTAGTCTGACTGAAGTAGGATAAATTGTCGCTTTCCCACCAGTCTTCCATTGCAAAGGAAACAATATGCTGCTTTGCCATATCGTCTGTGTATACTAACATCAAAAGCCCCGAAACAACAAAATAGATATAGGGAACATCTTCACCTTCCCGAAAAAGGAACTCACGTTTTTTATAATGTTTAACAATAAAGTTAGACATTATAAACGCGTATTCTTCATCAGTTAGCGGTACTATCTTTTCTATATGCTCTCTTAGTTCTTTCTGCATAGGTATATGTTCATGCACACGGATTTGAGTCAACATGATAAACAAAGATATAAAGTCGTACCTGATATTTATATGTACGGCA
>DALYUO010000033.1:25710-28877 GCA_031981225.1 Pararcticibacter sp. | reverse complement strand
GCTTCTTATTTTTATTGCACGCGATTATAAAATTGTATTTTTTATGTACGTTTGAGTCCTGGTAGTATTCTGGAAATCATAAACGCTATAATATTAGATGACTATGAAATTTAAAGTAGGATTTTTCTTTTCGCTCATTGCGTTGACGCTTTTTTGTCTTCCTGAATCAATTGCGCAAAAAGCAAAGCATCTATCCGTTTCCAACCCTTCTGATTTTAGTCGGCGCGATGAACTTATTGTACTTTCAAGAAAAATGATCGAAAGGAAGCTTGGTAAAATCCCGCAGGGGAGTTACGTGAGTATTATTGAAAGTGCCAACCGGCCTTTGGTCATTCAGTTCGATGATATGAATAAAGACGGCGAGTGGGATGAAGCAGCCTTTCTATATTCGTTTAAACCCGGAGAGAAGGCGGTCTTTAAAGTATCCATGACCGACAGATTGCTGGGGAAGGCCGTTGTGCGTGCGCATGTTAGGCATCGAAGGAAGAATAACGACACCACATTTGGTCCTGCGCTCGAACGCGACAGCATTCCTGCAGGGCATCCCAATACAGATTTCTCTAAACAGAAATTGCCTCCCTTCCTGACTGAAGGTCCGGCATGGGAGAATGATAAAGTGGGCTTCCGCGTGTATTTCGATGTACGTAATACGAAAGATATCTGGGGTAAAACAACAACTAAGATGATGCTTGATACAGTAGGAGCGGATCCTTCCGCGTCGTATCACCATCTGGCCGACTGGGGAATGGATATTCTCGCTGTAGGGAAGTCGCTTGGCGCTGGTTCTTTAGCAATAACGACACCGCTTACGGGGAGGAAGGATACATTAATCAGGCTAGGAGGGCAAAATATGGGCCCCGTTATTTATGAAGAGATAGCCGATGGACCGGTGAGGGCTATTTTCAGGATGCATTACCCGGAATGGAAGGTTATAGAAGAGCTTCCCGCCCTTGACCTGACGGAGGAAATTAGCATTTGGGGCGGACAGTATTTCTACGAAAGCAAGGTAAGTGTTCGTAATGCTCCTGCAGGAGCCAGACTGGTGAGCGGTATTGTTAATCTGAACAGTAAAAAGTCGACTCCTGCTGCTAGAGGAGGGGTACAGGGTCTGTTCACCTACGACTTGCAGTCGGAAAATAAAGACCGTCTTGGTATGGCGATTTTAACACCGGCAGCTCTTTGCGAAGGGACGGGCACAACTCCTAATGAAGGAACGGATGTCAAAAATACTTATTATGTTACTATGAAGATCTCTTCCAAAAGAACTTCTGACTTTAGGTTTTTTTCTGCCTGGGAGAAGAGCGACACGATTTTTTCAACCGAAAAAGGCTTCCAGGATTATATCAATAATGAAGCCGTCCGGTATGGACAACCTGTAAACATCATTTGGTAGTTTCAGCGACCGAAAGAATGCGACTCTCTTAACCGCACCCTCGGTAGGTGTTTTTCTGTTTCCTTTGCGGTCTGATCCTGCCTAAAATGGCTTAACAACTGATTATCTATGAACCCGTGGACAACCCACTCAAAACCTCTGATAAGAAAGTTTGGATAAACTCTTTATGATTAATACATTTAAACTTTATTGTTGATTGTAACAGTTCAGAACGTTGCTTGTATTATATTACAAACTAGTCGCTGCTGTAATTGTTAAAAACATATAATGTTGGTAATATGCCACAATTTGATGTTCTTATCGTTGGCGCCGGTATCTCAGGCCTGGCCGCCGCCCGTAAACTAACCAGGGCCTTTAAAAAAGTACTAATCCTCGAAGCTGCAGACAGGGCTGGAGGGAGGATTGCAGATTTGCGGGAGCCTGGTTTTCCCCAGCCCGTGATGTTAGGTGCAGAATTTATACACGGCAAACTTCCACTCACTATTTCCCTTCTTAAGGAGGCGGGAATCCATTATTATCCTGTTGATGGAAAAAGCATAAGGATGTTTAAAGGCAAGGAGCAGCGCGGAGACGAGGATGACTGGTCGTTGGTTATGGAGAAACTTAAGTCGCTGAAAGAGGATATAAGTCTGTCGAAATTTCTGAACCAGTATATTGGCGGGGAGAAATACGAAGGATTAAGAGAATCGGTGTTGAATTTTGCAAAAGGATTCGATGCTGCAGATCCCGATGACGCAAGTTCGTTATCGCTCTCGAAGGAATGGCAGCAGGAGGAGGGAGAACAATATAGGGTTGAAGGAGGATACGGTCGGCTGATTGATTTTATGGAGAGTGAGTGCCTTTTGTATGGAGCCGAAATATACTATGGAGAGACTGTAAAGAAAGTCAACTGGCGGGCTGGCTTTGTCGATGTGATAACTTCGTCCGGTAATTGTTATAGTGCCGAAAAGATTATTATTACCGTACCGATCGGGGTGTTAAAGATGGAGGTGACTGAACCAGGTGCCATAGAGTTTAATCCTCCTTTGCCTGAAAGGATCGCACGCATCCATTCTATTGGATTTGGATCCGTGATAAAAGCGGTGCTCTATTTTGAAGATGCTTTCTGGGAAACGAAAGCGGGTACTGATATCGGTTTTATATTTTCCGACGAAGCTTTCCCGACCTGGTGGACTCAGCACCCGTTGAACCATCCGGTACTCACGGGATGGCTGGGAGGCCCTGATGCTGAGACTTACCGCAATGCAACCGAGGATGAGCTGCTGGAGATGGCTTTACACTCATTAAGCAGAATTTTTGATATGGGAAGTGCAGAACTGAAAAAATCTCTTTTAACTTTTAAGATCTCTAACTGGGCCGCTAATCCATTTGCAAGGGGAGCCTATACTTATCCAACTGTAAGTGTTCCACAGTCCTCTGAAGTATTTGCTTCGCCGGTTGAAGATACGATCTATTTTGCCGGAGAAGCTGCCTACAAGGGTAGTTATGGGGGAACAGTTGAAGCTGCTCTGGCAAGTACATCAAGTCTGTTCAGCGGAAGTCACGAATCAGAACTGATAAGCGATAGGATCTGAACCGATAGCAGATTAGCTTCCGGCTCAAATCTTTAGTTGTATTAGTCAATGGGAGTTTCCAGTGTTTCTTCCGGCTTTCTGTTCCAGTCAATCCCCGCCGACAGGTACATCATTACCGTTATAATAATGAAAAGACCTATGCTTCCAAAAAGCAAAGCGAGATCCTGAAGTTGGATAATCACATATATAAAACAGTAGAA
>DALYUO010000033.1:21074-25700 GCA_031981225.1 Pararcticibacter sp. | reverse complement strand
GTAGAAAGCTGTCAAAATAAGACTGAGGACTGTTGCTGTCTTTTTGTTTTTAAGGAGTGAAGCAATGAAACTGCCAACGAGTATAACTGTTGCAGCGGAGGCTATGAGGTAGGCTAAATTGAAACCCACCTGTTCACTGAATGAAAGCAAAAGGGTATAATATACGATCATAGCCGCGCCGATCAAAACATACTGCAGAAGGTGAATCCTTCTTTTATTAATGAGTTCTGTAAAAAAAAGCGAAAGAAATGTAAGCAGGATAATTAATATGGAATACTTAGCAGAGCGGGTAGTTTTCTGATACTGATCTACAGGAAGCAGGAATTTTACACCAAATGATGCTTCCGTATTTGCTTTGTGAAGTACCGGGTTTTCTTCCACCCATTGCTGTGGAAAAGGTCTGTTGAAATAGGGCAATTTCCATGTCGCCGTAAATCCATTATCGGTGACTTTTCGTGCTTCAGGAAGATAACGGCCGGTAAAACTGGGATCGTTCCATTTGCCGCTTACATTCACAGTGGTGCTCTTCCCGAGATGCAGGAAGGTTAATTCACTACTGCCATTCATATCTATATCAAAGCTAAAATTCAGCGCTGTATTCTTCTCTGCGCTTAGGTCGGGAAGGATAATCAGATTGTTAGTGAATAGCCTGAGGGAAGTGAAATCGGGTTCAACATTGTAAACCGTATTTCCAAGCTTTACAGACGGATTGTTTTTAAGCCCTTTCAGATCACTTAAGCCAATGTCTACTTTTGCTTTATCCCATTGGATCATCATAGGATTAATGCCTGATTTCTTTAATTCAAGGGCGCTAAACTGACCCTTAACACTTATTTTAGTATTGTATACTACTGCATCAAATATTCCCCGGTGTAGAAGTTCCGAATTAACTCTGCTGTTTATGTTCAGTGTCTCGGGTAGAATGTAAATGTTAGTCAGTACCTCTTTGTAATTAACTTTTCCCGAAGTATCTCTTTGACCGACGGTGGTTTTGTAAGGCAGGATCATTACCGGTCCCTCAAGCAACTGGCTGCCGGACCACTTATCTGATATTTCTGAAATGACTTCCTCCTGTCTGAATTGTCGTTCTGATATCAGGTTTTGAATCCAGCTTGAAGGAATTAAAAGGAGTAAAGTTAAGATTCCGATGAGACTCAGTTTAATCAGGACCGATTCTCCGAGCCAGGCTCTGACTCCATTGTTTGGTGATTGTTGTAAATTCATATTGCTTTATATTAAAAGTACTTTGTATTTCAAAGCGTATAGGTAAAAAAAATTATTCCTTTTGTTGTCTGATTAAATTTTCGAGGGCTTCAAGATGTTTTTTAAAAGCATTGCGGCCTGTAGGTGAAGCAGAATACCGTGTGTTGGGTTTGCGGCCTATAAAACTCTTTTCAACAGTGATATATTGCTCTTTTTCCAGGGCTTTGAGGTGGGAGGCAAGATTTCCGTCGGTAGCATTCAATAGCTCTTTCAGAGAGTTGAAATCGTAACTCTCATTAGCAACCAGAACGCTCATTATTTGCAGGCGCAGTCGGTTTTCAAAAGCTTTATCGAATTGTTCTAATGGAATTTTCACTTATTGTATTTAAAATGCATAACAGAGCCGTAAATTATGTGGAGCAGGCTAAATCCGATCGTCCAGAATATAATTCCATAACCTGGAAATAAGGCCGCTATCAGACCTAGAACAATCTCGAAGACTCCGAGCCATTTTACATCAGAAAAAGTATAATGGCTGGCCGCTATAAGTGCCAGGCCGTAGAATATCAGACAGGCAGGAGCTATGATGCCGTATTCCCCACGGAGCAGCAAGATCAGTATAAAAAAGCCGCCTGTGAATAACGGAATTGACATGTTCACTAGTAATCGCTTGCTTACGGGGTTCCAAACGTTTTCTCCTTTCTTTCGAGCCTGTCGGATGGTTAACCAAATCCCGGTAATGAGCGAAAGAAGCAATACCGCAATAGCAATGAAAAACAGTTGCCATAAAATCGAAGGTTCGTTGATGTAAAAGTCCCTGTAACCAAGGCCGGCATTCTCTCCATAAACCAGCTTATATGCGATACCGGCGCCAATCAGCGCGTATATACCCGCTAAAATTCCGGAGAGCCCGCTTAAGGAAATGAATTTAGAGGATCGCTCCATCAGATTCCTGATAGAACTAAGCTCCGAATAAATATCTTTTTCTTTCATTTGTAAAAGAACTTTGAATTGCAAAGCAATGATTTAATTTTTGATTTTGCAAGATTAATTTTCAAATGTTGAAAATACTTGCTGTTTGATGCGTGGAAAGGTCTGCTTCTCTGTTGTATACCGGTGAATGTGATGCAGCTCAGCCTGCATATTTGTTTGCAGCTCGTTAATTTAACCCTATTTTTACGGCATGCAATATTTGCGTCTTCTTTTGCTTCCATTTTCATGGCTGTATGGATTGATTGTTTTGCTAAGAAACACTGCGTATGATATTGGTTTTTTTTCTTCGCGGAAATTCGACCTTCCGGTAATTAGTATTGGTAATCTTGCGGTAGGCGGAGCCGGAAAAAGCCCGATGGCCGAGTACATTATCCGTTTGCTGAAGGAGCGCAGGAAGGTTGCAGTTCTCAGTCGTGGGTATGGGCGAAAGACGAAAGGATTCAGAATAGTTGAAAAGTCAGATACAGCGCAGCAGTCAGGCGACGAACCTCTTCAGTTTAGGCGTAAGTTCACAGGAATCACTGTGGCTGTCGCCGAAAAGCGGGTAAGGGGTATTGAAAATCTCCGCAACGATCATGAGGTGATTATCCTGGACGATGCCTTCCAGCACAGGGCCGTCAAAGCCGGCCTTAACATTCTTCTTTTTGATTATACCCGTCTCCGCGATTTTATGCTGGTATTGCCGGCCGGAAATTTAAGAGAGCCTTTTCGGGGAAGACAAAGAGCAGATGTGCTGGTCGTAACCAAGACTCCCGAAGTGCTTTCACCCCAAGACAGGGCCTGGATGCTAAGACGGATCAAGCCTTTCGGCCATCAATCCGTATTCTTTTCTTTTCTGGAATATGGGAATCTTGTTCCATTATTTGGAGAAGGACAGGAGATCCCGCTCAGTGGAATAGATAAGGAAGCGCGGCTGTTCCTTATTACAGGTATCGCCAATCCCTCGCCTCTGCTCAGTAAGCTGAATAGTTACACCAGTAAGATTAGTCATTACGATTACCCTGATCATCATCCTTTCAGCACGAAAAATATTGCTAAACTTGCAGAAGATTTTAAACAGGACAGAGCGGCCTTGAAGTTCATCATCACCACAGAGAAAGACTCTCAGCGACTGATGGATTCGGAACTTACTGAACTTTTGTCGGCTCTCCCGGTTTACTATCTGCCGGTAAGGGCACGTATACATGAGCCGGACACAAAGAGATTTGACTATTTAATAGAAAGATATGTTTCAGAACATTTACAGCACAACAGAGTACATTAAAAAACGTATCGGCGATTTTGAGCCTGAAGTGGGTATTATACTTGGAACAGGCCTTGGCGGACTGGTAAGCGAGATAGAAGTGCAGCATAAGCTGATGTACACTAATATTCCTGACTTCCCAATTTCAACAGTTGAATTTCATTCAGGAAGACTGATATTTGGTATTTTGCAGGGAAAGAAGGTTGTTGCAATGCAGGGACGACTTCATTATTATGAAGGATATGATATGAAGCAGATCACCTTTCCGGTAAGAGTTATGAAAGCTTTGGGGATTAAGCATTTGTTTGTATCGAATGCAAGCGGGTCGTTGAATCCGGATATTGTTAAAGGCGATCTGATGATTATTGACGATCATATCAACCTTCAGCCGGATAATCCCCTGAGAGGCAGAAACTACGATGATTTCGGTCCGCGTTTTCCTGATATGAGCAGGCCTTATGATCAGGAGATGATAGAAAAAGCGCTGGAAATAGCAAGCGCTAATAACATTAGATGCAGTAAGGGCGTTTACGTATCGGTGGCAGGGCCAAACCTTGAAACCCGTGCAGAGTATAGATATCTTCGTATAATCGGAGGCGACGCGGTTGGCATGAGTACTGTTCCGGAAGTTATTGTTGCAAATCATATGGGACTTCCGGTGTTTGCAGTTTCAGTAATCACAGATGAGGGCTTTCAGACGAGTCCTGATCCGATATCGGTAGAGGAGATACTAAAAGTCGCTGAGGGAGCTGAGCCTAAGATGACACTGATCCTTAAAGAGCTGCTGGCTACTTTATAATTATATTTTTAATGAAATATTTATTAGTTGTATTTACGGGAGTGCTTATGCTGTTGGGGAAGCCTGTATTTGCGCAGGAGCCAACGAAGGTGGAGCAGGGCTCGGATCTGGATTCTCTTCGAAAGCTGGAGGAAGCGGCCCGTGATACACTCATCTTTAATTCGAAATATATCAGGTACACTAACCTTGGTCTGTTAAAAGACAGTACTCAAACGGTGCCAATTGATACCACTTTGTATCGTTTTCATAACTATAATCCACTGAATCAGCCTGAAAGACCTACGGTCAACCTTGGGAATGTCGGTCTTCCATACAGGGAGATGCTATTTAATCCCTCGAAGACTATTGGCTTTGACCCTGGCTTTCATTCGATGGATATTTATCGACT
>DALYUO010000033.1:19753-21064 GCA_031981225.1 Pararcticibacter sp. | reverse complement strand
AGGACTCGCTGAGATATTATCGGGCCAGAACCCCATTTACCTCACTTTATTATGTGAACGGAACCAGCGCCGAACAGATACTGAGAGTTACGCATACTCAGAATATAAAGCCAAACTGGAACATTGGCGCCAATTATTTTCGAATCGGAGCACGCGGAACATATCGTAATCAGAATGCCGACCACATGAATGCTGCTGTCTTCACCTGGTATGAATCGCCGAAGAAAAGGTATAATATCATGGTAAATGGTCTGTTCAATACGCTGAAGGCAGAGGAAAACGGGTCAGTGCTTAACGATACCATATTCAATTCGACCAGCACTCTTGGAGCTGCGCAGGAAACTGTAAGGCTGAATAACTCAAGTGATCCCGTGCGGCAGACGTCGAAGCAGAAAGGCTTCTTTCTGAAACAGTTTTATTATATCGGGAGGATTGACAGCCTTGTTAAAGATTCGGCGTCTAAGGTATTACCAACGCAGCGCTTGTCACACTCTTTAAACTATACGACAGATTTATACAGGTTTTATAAGAATGACGACGACCCTTATAATGTTTTCCCCGACATAGCCGGCGATGTAAGCCTCGTTGTTGATACTACCACAGTGAGTAACTTCAGAAATGAGTTTATGTACAGTTTTTATCTCAGGGGTAAGGCTGTAAGCTTTATTAAAAACGAAGTGAAACTCGACCTGGGATTACAACACGACCTTTACAAATATCATCAGGAGGGATACAACCTGAGTTTTCAGAACATAACACTTAAGGGGAATATTGGATATCGTTTCAGCAATCGCGTTACTATAAACGGGAACCTTCAGCAGGTTTTTCAGGGAAGAAATGCGGGTGATTTTCTTTATGATGCGCAGGCGCAATTCAATCTGAGCCGTTCAGTTGGCCGCGTCATACTGGGAGCTTATTCGCAGAATAAATCGCCTGAACAAATTTACGATAGGTTGAATTATACTTATCACAACTGGGATAATAGCTTTGATAAAACCAAAATAAATAACTTGTCGTTCGCTTTCATTAATCCGAAGTACCGGTTTAATGTTAAAGCTGAGTATTTCCTGATGACAAACTATTTGTACCTGGCAGAAACCACGTTTCCTAATGTCATTGAGCCCCGGCAGGAAGGTGGCAACATTAGTATGTTGAAACTTTCTGCTGGTAAAACATTCAAAATGGGCAATTTTAACCTGGAAAGCTACGCTGTATATCAAAAGACAGATTATCAGGATTTGCTGAGGGTGCCTGAGTTTTATACTTATAATAGTTTCTATTACGGTAACAGGTTCTTTAAGAATGCGCTTG
>DALYUO010000033.1:6916-19743 GCA_031981225.1 Pararcticibacter sp. | reverse complement strand
CGCTTGCCGCAAATCTTGGCTTCGACGTAAGGATGAATACCACTTTTCTGGCACCTTCTTATGCGGTGAATGTCAGTCAGTTCTATAATGGTTATCCTGCTAAATATTCATCCTATCCAATTGTCGACGTATGGGCGAGATTTTCGCTGCGTAGAGCTAATATCTTTGTTCGTTACGATTATCTTAACCAGGGCCTGTTTTCAAAGGGCTATTATACCGTAAACCACTATCCTATGCCTAGTGCTTTGTTGAAGTATGGCGTGAGCTGGAATTTTTACGATTGAGACAGCGGGTTGTAAGTTTTAAGTAATAAGTTGTAGGTTTTTCGTAATAAGTTTTAAGCCTTAAGTATAAGGCGCTTTAGATCGTTGCTAAAAAAAGCAATAAGCCATTTTAGCCCAGGCCTAATCCTGTGAGTCCAAAAAGGATACCATCTTTATGTTTTTTGTTTTTTCTTTTTTGCTGCCGGAAATAGTACGTTGTTCAGTATGAGCCGGTATCCGGTAGAGTTGGGGTGTAAGCTGAGATCGGTAGGCGGGTCGCCAATGGCATGCTGATAATCTTCAGGATCGTGACCTCCGTAAAAGGTCCATTGACCTTTCCCGAATTCGCCGTGTATGTAACGCGCTTCATCTGCAATTTTGGTTTCCCCCATCACCAACACATCGGGTTTGATGACACTCTTTCTGAAGGCTGTGGTTTGTCCCATAAAACCCTTTACGACTTTGTCGTGGTTTTGAGTTAGAATGGTTGGAATAATATCCCATTTAGCGGAAAAATCGAATAAGGTAAAAAAATCCTCCGTTTGTTGCAGCGTCCGCGATTGGGTTATATCGATATTCGAAAATTCATAATTATAGGGATTCAGGTCGATATTAAAGTTCTGAAAAGCAAATGTCCGGTTGAAATCGAGTTTCGACTGTGCATTCGGGTCGGCTCCATCTCCATCAAACATGCTTTCGCAGATATCTGTCCCTTCAGCGGCAAGCGCTATATCAAAGCTATCGGTACCCGAACACATGGCGAACAGGAAGCCGCCACCTGCGCAAAAATCTCTTATCGATTTTGCTACTGCCAGTTTCATTTGCGATACCTTCTTGTAACCGAGTTTTCGGGCCGTAGCTTCCTGTAGCTTTACATCTTCGATATACCAGGATGCGGTACGGAAAGAAGACCAAAACCGTCCGTACTGACCGGTAAAATCTTCATGATGAAGATGCAGCCAGTCGTATTTTGGCAATTCGCCTTTCAGCACTTCTTCATCATACACTATGTCGTACGGAATTTCGGCATAAGTAAGCACCAGAGTAACTGCGTCATCCCATGGCAGCTTGTTTTTAGGCGAGTAAACAGCAATCTTTGGCGCTTTTTCGAGTTTAACAATTTCCATGTTCACCTCGGGGTTACTGATTTCTGTCAGGATAGCATTTGTCTTTGCGTCTGCCAGTACTTCATAGGATATCCCTCTGATCTTACATTCGTTTTCTATGTTTTGGTTATAGTTTATCAGGAAGCTGCCGCCTCTGTAGTTAAGCAACCAGTTGGATTCGATCCCATTTTTTAATACCCAGTAGGTGAGGCCATATGCCTTCAGATGATTCTTCTGCTCTTCATCCATGGGTATTAAAATGGAAGCCGCCCGCGTGCTGATTGTAATGAAAACCAGAAGTAAAACGGTATTTAGTCTGAGCATGATATTTATAACGACAAATTGCCAGGCAAAAGTACTTAAATGAATCGGCTTGGGCATGGATGTTGTGTGTTGCAGGTTGTGAGTTGAAGATTAAGAAAGCTGACTGTCGATAGCTGACATCTGATTTAGCTCACTGTCAATAGGCAAAAATTGTTAACTTTGCCGATTCAAAATTGAAAGATTATGAGTAAAGCGATTATAAGAACAGAAAAAGGAGATATGACCGTAGAGTTCTACGACAAAGATGCTCCGAATACTGTAGCGAACTTTTTGAAGTTGGCTAAGGAAAAATTTTATGATGGTGTTACCTTTCACCGTGTAATTCCTGATTTTGTAATCCAGGGGGGCGATCCAACAGGTACAGGAGCCGGAGGTTCAGGTACCCGTATTAAGTGCGAGCTGACAGGTGAGAATCAGTACCATGACCGGGGAGTATTGTCCATGGCCCATGCTGGTCGTGATACAGGCAGCTCACAATTCTTTATTTGCCACAGCCGGACGAATACCGCACATCTTGACAGAAACCATACGTGTTTTGGTAAAGTTGTAGAGAATGTGGATGTTGTAGATGATATCCGTCAGGGTGATAAGATCCTGGGAATTGACATAATAGAAGAATAAGAGTTGAGGGAAGAGAACTCAATCTCAATACTCATGTCTCATATCTAATATAAAATTATGAATTTAAGAGGAATTGTATCCGTTTCGGGCAAACCGGGATTATATAAAGTAATAGGACAGAATAAATCAGGCTTTGTGCTTGAAAGTCTTGATGAGCAGAAACTAAAACTTGTAGTGAATCTTTCTACTTCTAAGATGGCGTCTCTTGAAGATATTACCATTTTTGGCGAAGATGATGACCTGAAGCTAGTGGAGATCCTTGAACGGATGAAAGAAAGTTCTTCTGTACCTGAGGCGAAGGCCGACGGGAAAAGTCTACGATCATTTTTCAGGGAAGTTGCTCCCGGTCATGACGAGGAGAAAGTATATGCTTCTGATATTAAGAAAATAGTCAACTGGTTTAATATCTTGAAGGAACTCCCCCTCTTTACAGAAGAAGCACCAGTCGCTGCTGCCCCGCAGGACTAAAGCAATTGACAGTGGACAATTGACAGTGGAGAATTGACAAAGGACAATTAACGAACGAATATGATAATAGATTAACGGGTAATGATTATTATTTGTAGCACAATTTATAGTGCTAGTCTATCACCAGCTTTCCATTGTCAACTGTCCCTTGTCCACCGTCCCTTGTCCACCGTCAATTATAATAAATAGACAATAGCCATTCCTATCAACAGCCCTATAGCGAGGAATATCCAAAAGCGTTTTTGTTCACTTCCTGTGTTTCCTCCCCTGAACCTGTAATTTCTTGTGTATTTTTTTGGATCGATTTGCATAATTTACTAACGTAATTTTTATTCGTGATGGTATGGCTCACCTTTTAAGATGGTAAAAGACCTGCAAATTTGTTCAGCAAAAAACAGGCGTACCATTTGATGTGAGAAAGTCATTTTCGAAAGCGATATTTTCCCGCCCGCCGCCTGGTAAACAGTTTGGTCAAAGCCATAAGGCCCTCCAACAACAAATACCAGATTATGGATGCTCCCCAGCATTTTTTTGTTAATAAACCCCGCAAATTGAGATGACGTAAATTCATCGCCCCGTTCGTCGAGCAGGATGAGATGATCGGCAGGACCGACGAACTTTCTGATCAGTTCTGCCTCTTTCGCTTTTTGCTGGTCCTCGCTGAGGTTCTTTGTGTTCTTCAATTCAGGAATTTCCACTATGCTGAAATTAATATAGTGTTTAAGTCGTTTGGTATATTTTTCAATTCCCTCCTTAAGATATTTGTCTTCTGTTTTTCCAAGTGCGAGGAGAGTGATTTTCATACCAGCAAAAGTACATGATTCCGTTCATAAGCTAAATAGGTAGTAGAATTGTAAGATCTTCTCATTCAGATATCAGAGACGCCTTTATTTCGTTATATTGTAAAAAGAGGAATGAAAAAAACCATCTGTTTGTTATACTGTCTCTTACTTGCGACTCTTTATTCATGCGGGCAGGAGAAAAAGGTTAAAAGTGAACAACCTGTAAAAACTACTAAAAATATGAATTATAATAAGTTAACTCCAGAGGAAGAACGGGTTATTATTAACAAGGGAACTGAATACCCTGGTACTGGTGAATATTTGAATAATAAGGAAAAGGGAACTTATAGCTGTAAACGGTGTAATGCTCCTCTTTATAACTCAGAAGATAAATTCGATTCACATTGCGGCTGGCCAAGTTTTGACGACGAGATAAAAGGCGCTGTGAAAAGAGTGCCGGATGCCGACGGCAGAAGAACAGAGATCGTTTGCGCTAACTGCGGTGCGCATTTAGGACATGTTTTTTTGGGAGAAGGCTTTACATCAAAAGATACCAGGCATTGTGTGAATTCAATTTCTATGAATTTTGTTCCCGCCGGTGAAAGTTTAAAAAAGTAGAAAGTTTAAAGTTGAGAGCTGAAAGCTCAAAGTAGCCTTTGGTGTAAGGATTAGCTTTCAACTTTCAACCTTCAACTCTTAACTTTCTGTGATTATCTTTGCCCTAAATGAATATAGAAGAACGCATTGAAAAATCAGAAACGCGGATGTTTAGGCCCGTATTTGCTACAAATACCAATCATTACGATACCCTTCATGGTGGTGTTGCTATGCATATGATGGATGAGGCCGCTTTTATCGCAGCTACGCGTTTCACTCGCCTGCCAGTCGTCACTGTATCCTCTGATCGCATCAATTTTAATAAGCCTATTCCGTCGGGAACGATAGTTGAGCTGGTGGCAAAAGTTACAGAAGTGGGAAGAACCAGTTTGAAAGTAGGTATTGATATATATGTGGAGCAAATGTATGAGGAGCATAGGGAACTCGCTATTCATGGTGTTTTAACTTTTGTTGCTTTGGGTGAAGATAAACGACCGGTTTCTATCCTCGAGCATCTGGAGAAAAGCGTGTAAATTCTCCCTGTCGTTTGGCCTGGTTAGAACTGAAGCCAGTCGCAGTTACATCTGAATGAGCCTTGGACACTAATATTAAAAAAATCTTAACTTCGTGCTCTATAATTATTCTTTATGAAATTACTTGAAGGAAAAACAGCTCTCGTTACCGGAGCTTCAAAAGGGATAGGCCGAAAAATTGCAGAAAAGTTTGCAGAGCATGGCGCCAACGTTGCTTTTACATATCTTTCCTCTGTTGAGAAGGGACAGGCTTTGGAACAGGAGCTGCAGCAGGCAGGTACCAAAGTGAAGGGCTACCAGTCCGACGCCTCGAAGTTTGACGCCGCTGAGAAATTGATTAGTGATATCGTTGCTGATTTTGGGACACTTGATATTGTTGTGAACAATGCAGGTATAACCAAAGATGGCTTGTTAATGCGAATGAGTGAACAGCAATGGGATGAGGTGATTGAAGTGAACCTCAAATCAATTTTTAATGTAACCAAGGCTGCGTCCAAAATTATGATGAAGAACCGTAAAGGTGTATTCATTAACATGAGTTCTGTTGTGGGCGTGCAGGGAAATGCCGGACAAGGTAACTATGCCGCATCGAAGGCTGGTATTATCGGGTTTTCAAAGTCAATGGCAAAAGAACTTGGCTCAAGAAATATCCGTACCAATGTTGTTGCCCCCGGTTTTATTAAAACAGAGATGACCGAGGTGCTCGATCCGAAAGTAGTAGAAGGCTGGGAACAGAATATTCCTATGAAGAGAGCCGGCCAGACCGACGATGTCGCTAATGTCTGTGTTTTCCTTGCATCAGATATGAGTGCTTATCTTACCGGACAGGTATTGGCGGTTGACGGGGGAATGCTATAAACGCTATAACTTCGGCCGACAGCCGAAGTTTAGCCATTGGCAGTTGGCAATCAGCTATTGGGCAGGCAGAAATAAATAAAGTATGTATTTTTAGCAGAGACGCTACAAAGACTATTGGCTTACTGCCAATAGCTTATTGCTAACAGCTTGTTTATGCTTCAGTTGAGTGGTGTTTCCTTTCTGTGGTTACTGTTTAGTCTGTTACTGGGAGCAGGTTATGCTTTTGCTTTATACAACGGCACGAACTCCATCTCTAGAGCCGCACGAGCCTGGCTATTCACTTTCCGGCTTTTAGTTGTTGCTGCGATATGTTTTCTTCTGTTTGCTCCTTTTGTTAAGCAGACGGAAAGGATAGCAGAAAAGCCGCTGATTATTTTTGCTCAGGATAATTCGGCCTCTTTGAACGTTTCAAAGCCTGTGAACTTCAATTTGGCAGATTACTCTGCAAAAGTTAAAGCATTACAATCGCGTTTTGCGGCTGCTTATGAGGTACGTTCGTTTACTCTGGGATCTCAGCTTAAACCTGGAAGCTCTTTCCATTTCAATGAAAATACCACAGACATCAATTCTTTTTTTCGTTTTATAAATGACCGGTTTGCTAACCGCAATATTGGTGCAGTTATTCTTGCTAGTGACGGCATTTATAACCGCGGGGGGAATCCGCAATATGAGGCAAAAGCATTAAAAGCGCCGGTTTTTACCATTGCTTTGGGCGATACTATCCCCAGAAAAGATCTTCTGGTAGCTAACGTAAACTATAATTCGATAGTCTGGTCGGGTAATGACTTTCAGGCAGAAGTGAGCATAGAAGCACATCGCAGTGCGGGAATGAGAAGCCGCTTAACGGTTTCAGGAAAGGATGGACGCGTCTTGGAGAAAGAAATAGAGATACGTTCTAATGAGTATCACGTTACCGTGCCGGTTACTTTACATGCCGGTAAGGCTGGCATTCATCGTTTCACGGTCGCTCTCTCTCCTCTCCAGGGCGAACTTTCAGTAGAGAATAATAGAGAAGATTTCTTCGTGGAGGTGCTTGATGGAAAGCTTAAAGTATTTATCCTTGCCAGCTCTCCGCATCCTGACATTGCCGCATTAAAGCAGGCTATAGAATCGAACAAAAATTATGAGGTGAAGACCGGACTGGCTTCTGGTGCTGACGACCCCGGTATGAAAGATGCGGCTCTTCTGATCCTTCATCAGCTTCCTTCCGCTTCAGTATCTATGCAGAGCCTTTCCGGGACGACGCGGGGGAAGGCTGTGTTGTTCGTAACGGGCGCCCAAAGTAATATTACTGCCCTTTCTCAGTCGCAGAACCTCCTCGAGATAACGTCCGGGGGGAGCATGCTCGAAGCTACAGCCGGAGTGAATGGTGATTTCCATACATTTATGCTCCAGGATGGACTCGCAATGCAGTTGTCGGCTCTGGGACCTTTAGTTTCACCTGCGGGTAGCTACAGGATAAAATCTCCAGCTTCCGTTTTTCTTTATCAGCAACTGGGCAGTATTTTATCAGACCGGCCGCTCCTCTTGTTTTCTAATACTTCAGAACAAAAGATTGGAATTCTCGCTGGTGAAGGAATATGGCGATGGAGGTTGAATGAATTCAGACTTAAAGGGAATCATGAAGCTACCGATGCATTGCTTACAAAATCGGTGCAGTACCTGTCGGAAAAGGACGATAAGAGAAAGTTCAGGGTTTATCCCGCACGGAATTCATTTGACGAGAATGATCATGTGCTGCTGAATGCAGAACTGTATAACGATGCGAATGAACTTGTAAATACTCCGGACGTTTCGGTGGTGTTAACCGGCGAAGGTAATAGAAAGCTCCCTTTTCAGTTTTCCAGAACCAGTAATGCCTATGCCCTTGATGCCGGCTCTCTGCCTTCGGGAGAGTATTCTTTTGATGCGGTAACGCAATTAGGGGAAAGGAAATACAAGGCTGGGGGCAGGTTTATTGTGTCACGTCAGCATGTTGAATTTAGGCAGACTATTGCGAATCACCAGCTTTTGAATGTTTTAGCGAAGCAAAGCGGTGGTGAAATGTTAATGCCTGGCGATATGGATGAGTTGTATGACCGCGTTCAGAAAAATGAGATGGTAAAGACCATTTCTTACGAGAACAGGACATTCGAAGAGATGATAGATATGAAGTGGATTTTTGTAATGATTATTCTATTGCTAAGCGCAGAATGGTCAGTAAGGAAGCGGAGCGGTGCGTTATGATTAATTTTTGTTTTCTTTTTTGAAGAGATAAAAGGTGAGGCCCTGGTGTTTGTTTTTCCAAACGCCTTCAATGACGCCTTCGGAGGTTTCCCTGCCTTGAAAGAGTGAAACGTATTGTTTGCGACTATTATAACATTTCAGATTCCATATTTTGGTGCCCGGATCAAAACTTCCTGTTAATGTATAAGTTTTCCCGCTCACAGATTCATAGTAACTTCCTTTATACTGTTCAATACCGGTCGTTTCGCCTGCCTGAACTCCCCCCTTCCCTAACGGGTGCAGGGTTAATTTGATATAAGAGCGACCCTTGATTTCTCCAATGTAGTTTAGTGCGGAAGCGGGTTGGGTGATCGTTGTAGTTTTATCGAGGATGATTAATTTTCTCGAAGCGCTGCTGTCAGACTGGGCAAATACCTGGACAGTCGAAAATGAAACGACCGCAGTAAAGACGGTGATAACAGATTTGCCAGATAAACTCACAACTTAATTTTAAATGCTATATATAGAAGATCAAAAAAGAGTGTTGTCTTCTTTTTTATCCTTTTCGGGGATAATAACGTAAACATCCTCGTTTGCTTTCTTCATCAGGTATTTTTCGCGGGCAAACTTCTCAAGCTTTTCCCTATTTGTGGTTAGCTCTTCAAGGTCCTTCTTTACCCGGCCGGTCTCCTCAATGTAAAAGTCTCTTTCTTCTTTTAATTTATCAAGCTGAGCCCGGTATTCGGCCTGCGACATCAGGTCATTCCTGTCAAAAAACATCATCCAGACTACAAAAACTGTTGTAGAAAGGAAGTATTTATTACTGAATAAGCTGAGCACCCTCTTCATATAACAAATATATAAAAATAATATTGAGATATGAGTGTTGAGATATGAGATGTGAGTGTTGAGATATGAGTATACGTAACGAACTCTAATACAGAGATATTTCTATTATCTCAAATCTCAAGACTCAAATCTATCTTAGCTCAAATCTCATAAAAAAAGGGACCGGTAACTGGCCCCCTTTTCTATTATCTCAAATCTCAAGACTCAAATCTATCTTGAGATAGACCTATTTCAAAAACTTGAAATCTTTGCCCAGAAAACGAGCAGAAGCACCAAGTTCTTCCTCAATACGGATCAGCTGATTGTATTTTGCAATCCTGTCTGAACGCGAAGCTGAACCAGTTTTGATCTGACCGCAGTTTAATGCTACAGCTAAGTCAGCAATAGTAACATCTTCTGTTTCGCCAGAACGGTGAGACATCACTGAAGTATAACCATTAGTTTGTGCTAATGATACTGCATTGATAGTTTCAGTTAATGAACCGATTTGGTTAACTTTTACAAGGATAGAGTTACCAGTTTTGCTATCAATACCTTTTTGAAGACGAGTAACGTTAGTTACGAATAAATCATCACCAACTAACTGAACCTTATCGCCAATTTTGTCAGTTAACAATTTCCAGCCATCCCAGTCATTTTCGTCCATACCATCTTCAATAGAAATGATAGGGTATTTCTGCGTTAACTGAGCAAGGTAATCTGCTTGTTCTGCACTTGTGCGTTTTGCGCCTTTCTCACCTTCAAATTTAGTATAATCGTAAATTCCGTCCTTGTAGAACTCAGAAGAAGCACAATCAAGAGCTAAGAAAATATCAACACCTGGTTTGTAACCTGCTTTTTCAATCGCTTTTAAGATAGTTTCAGCCGCATCTTCAGTACCATCGAAAGTTGGAGCAAATCCACCTTCGTCGCCTACTGCAGTAGATAAGCCTCTGTCGTGAAGGATTTTCTTAAGGTTATGAAAAACTTCTGCCCCCCAACGTAATGCTTCAGAGAAAGAAGGAGCACCAGCTGGCATGATCATGAATTCCTGGAACGCGATAGGAGCATCAGAGTGAGAACCACCATTGATGATGTTCATCATTGGTATTGGAAGTGTATTAGCATTAACACCACCAATGTAACGGTAAAGAGGCTGACGGCTTTCTTGCGCTGCTGCTTTTGCAATTGCTAAAGAAACACCTAAAATAGCGTTTGCGCCTATTTTACCTTTGTTCTCTGTGCCATCAACTTCGATCATTAAAGCATCGATTGCATTTTGTTCAAATACATCCATTCCTTTAAGTTTCTCAGCTAATATTTCGTTTACATTTTTAACAGCGTTTAAAACACCTTTACCTGTTGATGCACCTGATGGTACTGCTGCACGGCCAAGGACACCATTTTCTGTAATTACGTCTACTTCAACAGTAGGATTGCCCCTGGAGTCGAGTATCTGACGGGCATGGACATCTAAAATTAAGCTCATTGTTTTTTTTATTAATTATTAATACCTAATTGGCTTTTTTGTTTTATGGATGATCTTCTTTGCGTGATTCAAAAGAAGGATACATCTTATAGATAAACACTAAGCAGGCAGGCCAAAAGTAGTGTTTTTGTATGTTTCAAAAATAACGAATATTACATTAATTTGTGATTTAGCGCACAGTGGCGGACCGCTGTCCGCCGGCTTTTAGCTATTGGCAATTAGCGGTTGGCTTCCTGCCAGCCCCATTCTCTATTCCTCTATCTGCATTTTGCCGGGAGCCAATAGCTAACTGTCAAAGACCAATAGCTAATAAAAAAGCCGCTTGCCTCGCCAGGCAAGCGGCTTTTTTCCACGAACTGATCAAACAGATAGCGCGAATCATGCGGGCCAGGCGACGATTCGGGGTGGTACTGCACCGAGAAAGCCTTTTTGTTCTTAACCCTGATACCTTCTATCGAATTATCGTTCAGATTTATATGTGTGATTTCTACCTTGTCGGAGTCGCGTACGTCATCGGCGACTACACCAAAACCGTGATTTTGTGATGTTACTTCACAATGGTCAAGGATGATGTTTTTTACCGGGTGATTTAAGCCACGGTGTCCGTTGAACATCTTTTGAGTACGTATGTCATTTGCCAGCGCAAGCAGCTGGTGCCCTAAGCAGATGCCAAATAAAGGCTTGTCAGCCGATAATACTTTCTTTACCGTTTCAACAGCATAAGGCATTGCAGAAGGGTCGCCAGGGCCGTTTGAAATGAAGTATCCGTCGGGAGCCCATTTTTCCATCTCTTCAAAAGAGGTTTTAGCAGGGAATACTTTCGCATAAACATCACGATGGTCAAAATTGCGGAGAATATTCTTCTTTACACCCAGATCGAGTACGGCGATTTTATGGCTGCCATTCTCATTACCGTAAAAATAGGGCTCTTTGGTACTTACCTTAGACGAAAGTTCCAGTCCTGCCATGGAAGGTACTTCTGCCAGTTTTTGCTTTAGCTCTTCAACGTCAAGGATCTCTGAGGAGATGATGGCATTCATGGCACCTTTATCCCTTATGTGACGAACGAGAGCCCGGGTGTCGACATCAGAAATACCAACAAGGTTCTCTTCCTGGAAATAATCCTGTATGGATTTTTCCGACATCTTTCTACTGTAGGCAATGTTGAAATTCTTGCAAACAAGTCCGGCGATTTTTATGTCTCCTGATTCTGTTTCTTCACTGGTTACGCCATAATTGCCGATATGGGCATTGGTGGTAACCATGATCTGACCAAAGTAAGAAGGGTCGGTAAAGATTTCCTGATACCCTGTCATTCCCGTATTGAAGCAAATTTCCCCGGTAGTAGTGCCGATTTTTCCAGCCGCTTTTCCATTGAATACCGTTCCGTCTTCGAGCAGGAGTACAGCAGGTAATTTGATGTAATTGATCATTTCAGTTTATGTGGTATGAATTTTTAATATGTTGTTGGTTGATAGTGTCATTCAGCCACTCATGGGATGCAAACTCTACGCCAGGACCATAAGCTATAATAAATCCTTTGCCATCTGTATCCCAAAGATTGATGTCAGAAAATAAATGAAAAAGCTTGAGTTTCCCGGTAGAATCACCCGGTTCCGAGTACAACAGACTGAAGCAGTTGTCTTCAATTTTCACAGGGGACAAAGGTAGGTAAATAATGTGGAATACGGAAGGGCTAAGTGATAAAAAAGAGCCGGACCGGTATCCGTTTTAAATAGTTTGTACTGAAATTATTTTATTGAATTTTACATGTACATTTGCCACGAATTTAAATTGAAAGCCGATATGTCAGTTAATTCAGTGATTAAACGGATCACTACAAACACTCTGCAGGATATGAAGATGCGGGGCGAAAAGATTGCGATGCTCACATCCTACGATTACTCGATGGCGAAAATTGTGGATGATGCCGGAATAGATGTTATACTGGTAGGTGACTCAGCCTCGAATGTTATGGCCGGTCATGAAACAACGCTTCCGATTACGCTCGATCAGATGATCTATCATGCAGCTTCTGTTGTGAGGGCTGCTAAAAGGAGTCTTGTTGTTGTCGATCTTCCTTTTGGTTCATACCAGGGGAATTCAAAGGAAGCTCTGCATTCGGCTATCAGGATCATGAAAGAGTCAGGCGCCCACGCGGTGAAGCTGGAAGGCGGGCAGGAGATCTGTGAGTCGGTGGCACGCATTATTACTGCCGGGATACCTGTAATGGGACATTTAGGTTTGACTCCGCAGTCGATCCACAAGTTCGGCACGTATACGGTACGGGCGAAAGAAGAAGCCGAGGCTAATAAGCTTAAGAGTGATATCATTGCTCTCCAGGAGGCTGGCTGTTTCGCTACAGTGCTGGAGAAAATCCCGGCTAAGTTGGCAGAAGAAGCTACCGCTAGTGTTAAAATTCCTACCATCGGTATCGGCGCTGGTCCGGGTTGCGATGGTCAGGTCCTGGTGATACATGATATGCTAGGCCTGAATAAGGGATTTAAGCCAAGGTTTTTACGGCAGTATCTTAATCTTTTCGACGAAATCAATGGCGCAGTAAAAGCTTATCTGAATGATGTTAAGGCAGGCGACTTCCCTGGTGAAAAGGAACAGTACTAGCTTAGTATCTGGTATCAAGTATCTGGTATCAAGAATCAGGAATCGAGAAACAAAAAACAAGAATCAAGAATTGAATAATGGTGGTTTGTGCACGTGAAACCTCCATTCTTACTTTCAAAATAAAAACAGCT
>DALYUO010000033.1:5491-6906 GCA_031981225.1 Pararcticibacter sp. | reverse complement strand
CAGCTTCTTTTAGATCATGGGGAAATCAAACTTTCAAACTCCTGCTTCAGATATTACTGATCTGGATATCCTGTATGAGGATAATCACCTGATTGCAGTGAATAAAAGAGGGGGAGATATCGTGCAGGTTGACGACACGGGTGATGAACCTTTGGACGAAAAGGTTAAAAGATATCTGACGAAGAAATATAACAAGCCCAATGGTGCATTTCTTGGGGTTGTACACCGGCTCGATCGTCCTGTAAGTGGTGTGATCCTCTTTGCAAAAACCAGCAAAGCCCTCGACAGGATCAACAGTATGTTTAAGAACAGGGAGATGAAGAAGACTTACCTGGCGGTAGTCCGAAACCGGCCGGTCCCTGAAAGTGGTAACCTTGTTCACTGGCTCGTTAAAAACCCTCAGAAGAATGTTACTACTGCTTACGATCATGAAGTAACGGGCAGCCTGCGTTCTGAACTTAATTATAAGCTGATAGGAGAGGTGGGAGGATATTATCTTATCGAAGTAGACCCAATTACCGGGAGACCCCATCAGATCCGGGTTCAGCTCTCGACGTTAAAATGCCCCATCGTAGGCGATAATAAATATGGTTATCCGAGAGGAAGCCTGAGGAAGACCATTTCTCTTCATGCTAAAAGACTTCGTTTTATTCATCCGGTAAAAAAAGAAGAGGTAGTGATTGAGGCGCCTTTGCCAAGGGACGGTTTTTGGGAGAAGTTTGAGGGGTTATAAGGGCTGTAAGTTGCAGGTTGTGTGTTTCGGGAAAATTAACTTTTTATTCGGACTCAGGGTATGCTAAATGGCAAAGATCGTTCCTGAACTGTTTTATTCTAACCTTAAATACCTTAACTTGCAGCATGCTTAAGCGTGTTGTAAAAGCTTTCTTTTCGTGGTACATCAGTCGGATTATTGGTCGTGACTTTAAGGAATTCTCTTTCCATCAACCTGCTTTTGATCAGAACAGGGCCGTGCTGCTTATAGCTAATCATTTTTCGTGGTGGGACGGCTTCCTGATGTTCGAGCTTAACAAACGGCTCTTTAAAAAGAACTTCCATGTGATGGTTACTGACGAAAATTATCGGAAGGTGTGGTTCCTTAAATACTTAGGTGCTTTTCCGGTCAAGAAACATTCTAAAAGCGTTGTAGAAGCACTCGAGTATGCCGGCAAACTTTTGAATGATGAAAATAACCTTGTGCTGATATTTCCTCAGGGGAAACTATATTCCTCGCATACTCACGAGGTAAAGTTTGAGAAAGGTTTACTCAATCTCATCAATTCCTCTGATAAAAGATTTCAATACGTTTTTGCAGCTTCTTTCGTTGATTATTTTGAAAACCGCAAGCCCTCTGTTAATTGTTATCTTATGAGCTGGGAAGATGCCGAGTTTACCAGTCTGCAATTAATAAAACGGGC
>DALYUO010000033.1:0-5481 GCA_031981225.1 Pararcticibacter sp. | reverse complement strand
CGCGGAATTTGCAAAACCGCACTATCGTTTAACCATGTTGATATATTATGTAGTCTTCTTCTTTCTCATACTTCGGTTTACTGTTACTTTATTCAATTTTATTTCCAATCCGAAGCTTAACAAGACTGCTAGAAAGTATACTGACTTGGTTTCTATCGTTATTCCGGCAAGGAACGAACAATACGACATCCTAAAGCTGCTTGAGTCAATTAAGCAGCAGGACTACCAGAATTTTGAAGTGATTGTGCTGGACGATTCTTCAACTGACCTTACATATGATATTTGTGTAAACTTTGTGAAGACTGACAGCCGTTTCAGGGTGGTGAGGGGAGAGCCTTTACCCCAAGGATGGTTGGGGAAGAACTTTGCATGCCACCAGCTGGCGCATCTGGCCGCTGGGAGATATATATTGTTTCTTGATGCTGACACTTTTATCTCGCCGGGACTTATTAATAATTCGATTAACCGGATGAAGATGGGGAAACTGTCGCTGTTAAGCCTTTTTACAAATCAGGTAATGGTCACTTTGGGAGAGCGGATGGTAGTTCCGTTAATGCACTTTTTACTTCTGAACCTGCTTCCTCTCCGTCTTGTACGTCTGACAAAAAATACTGCATTCTCCGCTGCAAGCGGACAGTTTATGTTATTCGACGGACCGAACTATCACAGCCACCAATGGCATGCGCAGGTAAAAGATCGTGTGATTGAAGATATTGCTATCATGAAACTGGTAAAGGCTTATCAGTATAAAGCGGAGGCTTTACTAGCTAACGGATTTATTTCATGCAGGATGTATACGGGCTTTGGAGAGGCTGCTGCCGGATTCAGCAAAAATCTGCTTGCCGGGTTTAATAATAATATTGCCGCGCTTATATGCTATTTGCTGCTTGTTATGGTAGGCCCTCTTTTCATTGCTCTGTATCTGGATATTCAGCTGCTATTTTTCGCAATCACGCTGATCGTCCTTACCCGCCTGATGATTTCCTTACTAAGCGGGCAGAATCCTTTGATAAATATTCTACTTCATCCTTTTCAAATGGGAGCATTTGTGGTTATATCCTTTTTGTCGATACAAAAACATTTGACCAAAACGATTACCTGGAAGGGACGGAAGGTTGAAGGTTGAAGGTTGAAAGTTGAAGGTTGAAAGTTGAGGGTTGGAAGTACAGAGTTGAAAGTTGAAAGTTGAGAGTCGAATGTAGAGAGTTGAAAGTTTAAAGCCTAAGCTTGATGCAGATCGTGTTGCCGGACAGAATTGAAACGTTTTGATGCTTATTTTGAATATACGAATTAATGAAGCTGAGCCGTAATTCAATATGTGTTTTACTGATCGTGATATTTCACGTAGTAGGGCTGACCGGTTTTTTGATTCCGGCCTTCAACGGATTATTTAAGCAACTTGTACCATTTCATCTGCTGCTGATGCTGTCTCTGATGATCTTCAGTCAGCCGGAAAAGAGCTACTGGTTTTATGTGTTCCTTGTTGTTACTTATATAGCGGGGTATACGATAGAACTGGTTGGTGTGCATACAGGGATGATCTTCGGCGAGTATTCTTATGGGGGAACTTTAGGCCTGAAGCTTGCTGAAATACCCGTGATGATTGGGGTCAACTGGATCCTGGTGATTTATTCCGCTGGAATGCTGCTGCGACAGATAGGGTTAAAAAATAATGTTTTAGCTGCCGCTGTGGGATCAGTACTGGTTACTCTGCTCGACTTTATAATAGAGCCAGTGGCTATCCGCTTTGATTACTGGGCGTGGAAAACCAATGATATCCCCCTGCAGAATTATATTGCATGGTACCTGTTTTCCTTCGCACTGTTATACCTTTTTGCTCGCCTCCCTTTTAAAAAGCACAACCCTGCTGCACCAGTCTTATTTATTACGCAATTTTTGTTTTTCCTGATCCTTTTGTCAATGGACAGTTGACAATTGACAGGGGACGATAGACAATGGACAGTTGACAATGGACAATTGACAAGGGACAATTCAAATGGGCGGAGGATAAATGAAAATAACGTTGATAATGTTTTCACTTTCAATTGTCAATTTTCAACTGTCAATTATGGAAACCGCCTTCCTAACATTATTTCCGTATTTTTGTATTAGTTAAGGATATGAGCTATAATCTTGAGGTTACGATAGATACAAATTCAGGCTTTTGTTTTGGGGTTGTATATGCCATTGATATGGCTGAGGAGATTCTCCGGGAAGAGGGATATTTATACTGTCTGGGAGATATTGTACACAATGATGAGGAAGTGGAGCGCCTGAAGGCGCAGGGGTTACGGATTATCGACCATGAACGTCTTAAGGATCTTCATAGCGAGAAAGTCTTGATCAGGGCGCATGGCGAAGCTCCTGAAACATATAGGATGGCACTTAAAAATAATATTACGCTGATTGACGCTTCTTGTCCGGTGGTGTTAAAGCTGCAAAACAGGATAAAGACCTCCCATGAAGAAAAGAAACCGATCCTTATTTTTGGGAAACATGGTCATGCTGAAGTGATAGGGCTGCAGGGGCAGACAAATAATGAGGCTCTGGTGTTCCAGGACCTTTCGGAACTGGATAATATGGATCTTCCTAAAAAGTTTACGTTATACAGTCAGACAACCAAGAGCACTGATAAGTTTTACCAGATAAAGGATGAGCTGATCAGTCGTGGTTACGAGGTCGACGCAAATGATACAATATGCAGGCAGGTTTCTAACCGCGATGAGCAACTCAGGAGCTTCGTGACGAAATTCAATAAAATCGTATTTGTGTCGGGGAAGAAATCGTCCAACGGGAAAGTTTTATATGAAGCTTGCCGTAAGTATAATCCCGATACTTATTTTATTTCAGGGGTGGAAGAATTGAAGGCCGACATGTTTTATCCTGGTGATAAAGTAGGCATCTGTGGAGCTACATCTACGCCTCTGTGGCTGATGGAGAAAGTGAAGAAGACACTGGAAGAATATTAAGCCTATGAAGCAAGCATCAAAGACAGGGCTATGGGTTGCATTTGCAGTAATTGTTACATGGCTGGTCTGTCTTTTGTTCTTGTTAAGGTGGGGGTTTTCGTGGAATGATCCTGTGGTTTATCTTATGGTGCTTGTCCAAATGCACCTGTATACTGGTCTATTTATTACGGCGCATGACGCGATGCACGGCACCGTATATCCGTCGGCACGGATAAATTTTCTAATTGGCCAGCTCTGCACAGCATTGTATGCCGCTTTTTCTTTTAAAAAGCTCAATACTAAACATCATCAGCATCATCAATATGTGCATTCAGATCTTGATCCCGATTATTCTGAAGGCAACTTCATAAGCTGGTACTTTAAGTTCATGCGTGAATATATGTCGGTCTTGCAGTTCATAAGTATGGCAGTGTTGTTTAATATTCTTGCTGTATGGTTTCCGCAAAGAAACCTGCTGCTCTTTTGGGTAGCTCCGGCATTGTTAAGCACCCTTCAACTGTTTTACTTCGGCACATGGTTGCCCCATCATGGTGAGCATAATAACAAACATCATTCAGGAACTCAGAAAAAGAACCACTTGTTAGGTTTTTTAAGCTGCTATTTCTTTGGCTATCATTACGAACATCATGAATATCCCGGTATACCCTGGTGGAGGTTATGGAAGATGAAATCATGAAAAAGTATTCACTAAGTCAAATCCGTTCTTTATTACATCAATAACAAGCTAACCAACTTATATTTGTGCCTGATCAGTATGAGCAAACAAGGAATCTTATTAGTAAACTTAGGTACCCCAGATAGTCCTTCTGTAAGTGATGTACGTCGTTATCTCGACGAGTTTTTGATGGATGAACGGGTAATAGATATCAATGCGGTAGGCAGGACCTTCCTTGTTAAGGGAATTATTGTTCCTTTCCGGGGACCCAAATCAGCGAAAACATATCAGAAGGTATGGACGGAAAACGGTTCGCCCCTGCTTTTTTATAGTGTAAGGGCCGCAGAGCTTCTTCAGAAGAAATTAGGCGACGGTTATTGCGTAGCTCTTGGAATGCGGTATCAAAATCCTTCTATTGCCTCGGCATTGGAGAAACTTAAAGCGGCAGGCGTGAAAAGTATTAAGGTGATCCCCTTGTTTCCGCAGTATGCTTCTGCAACCACGGGGTCTGTTCATCAGAAAGTAATGGAACTGCTGAGCAAATGGCAGACTATTCCTTCCATTTCTTTCCTCAACTCTTATCACGATGAGCCGGGCATGATCGAAATTTTCGCAGCTAACGGACTGAAGTATCAGCCTGAGACTTTTGATCATATTATATTCAGTTTTCACGGTTTGCCACAACGCCAGCTTATAAAAGCGGATGATAGTAAAAAGCATTGTCTTCAGTCTGCCGATTGTTGTTCACGCCTAACCGACGTGAACCGGTTTTGCTATTCGGCGCAATGCCACAATACTGCGAGGCTTATTGCAGAAAGGCTTTCGATCCCGAAGGAGAAATATACAGTAACATTCCAGTCGCGTCTCGGGAAGGATCCCTGGGCCCAGCCTTATACCAGCGAAGTGATACACTCTCTTGGGAAGGGTGGCGCTAAGCGCCTGCTGGTATTCAGTCCGGCTTTTGTTGCCGACTGTCTTGAAACGATCTATGAGATTGCTGAAGAGTATGACCTCGAGTTTAAGGCGCTTGGTGGTGAGAAAGTACAACTGGTAGAGAGTTTAAATGATAAAGCTGAATGGATCGATGTACTGGCACAACTTTCAGTCAGGCCGGTATGATGAGGGATTACTCCGATATGTTTTCGATTAAGCTGATATGAAGGTACTGTTCTGTTTGATTTTAGCGTTGGTTTTCTGGTGCTTTCCTCAAAATGACAGCTTAAAGTCATTTCACCTTTCTGGTTACACCCAGGGTACTACCTATCATATTACCTATTATGCAAAAGACAGCCTGGTCCATCAGGGTGAAATTGAATTTATGCTCGCCGGCATAGACAGCTCTCTTTCGGTCTATAAATCTTATTCATTGATTTCAAGGTTTAACGTCTCGAACAGAGCGGTTAAAGCGGATCAGCATCTTAAAGCTGTGGTTAACAAGTCGAGAGAGGTCTTTGAAAAGACAGACGGCATCTTTGATATTACCATTCAGCCTTTGGTAGAGGCCTGGGGCTTTGGCCCGAAGGCTGGTAGTGATACTCCCGATTCTGCGGCCGTAAGAAGACTTATGACCTGCGTGGGTATGAAAAAGCTCCATTTAACGAAAGATAGCTTGATCAAAAGTTCACCATGCTTACAAATTGATGTGAATGGTATTGCCCAGGGTTACAGTGTGGATCTTCTTGCATCTCATCTTGAACGAAAGGGAATTGGGAACTATCTTGTAGAGATAGGAGGTGAGATCAGGATAAAGGGAAGGAGGCAGCCGGGGGGAGGATTAATGTCTGTTGGAGTGGAAGGCCCTGCGGATGACTTTAACCCGGAACCTTTGCAGAAGATATTATACGTTGGCGATGGAGC
>DALYUO010000032.1:28627-29010 GCA_031981225.1 Pararcticibacter sp. | reverse complement strand
GCTTGGGACCATCAGTTAGATTCTAGACCATTAATTATTGCTGATGTTAAAACGGCATAAACCGTTAGCTGTACTTATCCAGAGCGTGTTTTTGTCGTCCTGGAGGATTCCCAGTATATTATTGTTTGAAAGTCCGTTTACTTCGCTATAACTCCGTAGAAATTTTCCCTGCTTATTATATTTCAGAAGTCCATTGTTGTTCACGCCAACCCAGATATTGCCCCCAACATCTTCAAATAAGCAATTAGCTTTTATAGCCGAAACATTGCCTGCCCGCTGCGGAACCGATATGCTATTCTCCCCGATAATATACAGGCCACGTGCAGTACCAAGCCATATTCTTTTATCGGTTGTCTCCAGTATCGAAAGTACCGCGGCGTTTT
>DALYUO010000032.1:14743-28551 GCA_031981225.1 Pararcticibacter sp. | reverse complement strand
CATCCTTACTCCGGCAGTTTCTGTACCCACCCAAAAAACACCCTGGCTATCCTCCAGCAGGCACGTAATTTCCGAGCCCAAAGTTTCGTTGTTTTGGTACATAAATCTGCTGAAGGTTTGTTTCTCTTTATTAAAAAGGTTCAGACCGCCCCCATGTGTACCTATCCAAATATTGCCGTCTTTATCTTTATAAATGGTTTTCACCAGGTTTGACCCGAGACTCAGTCCATCGTCTGGATTATGGATATAAAAGGCCGATCTGCCTGTGGATCTGTCGAGGTAATTGACGCCGCCGCCTTCCGTCCCAACCCAAAGATTTGAATGGTCATCCTCAATAATTGAACTGATAACGTTATTATTCATCCTGTTCCGTGAGGAACGATTATTGAATGTCTTAAACGGAGTTTTGTAAGAGAAAAAGCTGTTCACACCGCCAAAAAAAGTACCAATCCAGATCGTTCCTGTTTTATCTTTGTAGAGACTATGAATAGAATTTTGACTCAGGCTGGATTTGCTCCAGGGATCGTTCCTATAATTCCTGAATCTTCCAGCCCGGATATCAAGTATGGACAGGCCATCCTGTGTACCAATCCACAGGTTATTTTTTCCATCTGGAAGCAGTTTTCTGATGTTATTACTTATCAAACTATTTCCGTCAGAACTGTTGTGAGCAAAATGGCTGAATGAGCCTGACAAGCGGTTATAAAGATTCAGACCACCCGCCGAGGTTCCGATCCAGATATTTTTCTCATTGTCTTCAACTATACTTGTTACCTGGTTGCTGCTCAGGCTGGTTTTGTCAGATTTGATGAATTGAAATGTATTTAACAAGACAAACCGGTTTTTATCCTCCTTCAGCCTCATCACTCCATTCGAAGTGCCAATCCAGAACACGTTCTCACGATCCTGATAAATACACCGTATAATCAGCTTCTTTTTTAAAAAAGGGACAGAACTCACTTTTATTTCGTCGCCAGAGCGCGTTAAAATCTTTACTGTAAAATCTGTGCCTACCCAGATCCGGCCTTTTCTATCTTCAGAAATACAATTTATATTTTTATTGACCTCATCAGAAGAAGTTTCTGTTGCCAATGATATCTTAGAAAAACTATCGCTGCCGGCATTATACCGGTTTAATCCGTTATGAGTACCTGCCCATATTGTGTTTTTGCTGTCGCATAGCAGTGCAGTAATATAGTTGTCTGAAATGCTGCCCTTTTTTGTCGGCGAATTTTTGTAAACAGAAAACCGGTACGAATCATACTTATTGAGGCCGTTACGCGTTCCGAACCATAAAAAGCCATTGTTATCCTGTATGATTGATAATACGGAATTTTGGGATAAGCCGTCCTCAATACTGAGATGGCTGAATTCCATTTCCTGAGATTTGCCAGTCAGAATTAAGAGCAATAAACAGTAACTGAAGATGTACTTCATATATATTAAAAATACTGTTTTAACGATTAAAATGATATCTGAGTAACTTAGCTAGAATCCCGGATCCCTATGTAATCAAACGTACATAAAAAATAGAATTTTATAAACTGAAAAACGGGAACGAGCCCAACAATTTGCCATCGGGAGAAGTATGAAAGAGAATAAATTTTAAAAATTACCCCCAAATGCTTGATTTTTTAACCCTATACTGTAATGAACATTTTTCAGTTTTGTCTTGACCAAATGGAGCGCACGACATCGTCTGCTTTCAGATAGATAAACTATTAAACTACTATTAAACGAGTTGCGGATGACACTATTATTTTACCAAGAAGCAGGTAAAGGAAAGGTTCTTTTTTTTAAAGCCTTTTTCACCCTGATTGCTTTCTTCCTTTTTTCCTTACATGCCTTTGCACAAAAAAGTATTTCGGGGTTGGTAAAGGATGCTGAAGGGCCCTTGCCCGGAATAAATGTTACCATTAAAGGAAAGACAGGCGGCACCCAAACCAACGCAGCAGGCAGATTTAAGATTAATGCCAGGATAAATGACGTTATTGTCATTTCAGGCGTCGGATATGAACCCGCCGAGTTAAAGGTTGATTCAAGAAATGAGTATACCGTCACTATGAAGAACAGGGTGAACGACCTGAGCGAAGTGGTGGTTATAGGTTATGGTACCGTTTCAAAGCGGGATCTCACCGGAGCCGTTGATAAGGCTGATATCAAAGAGATGCAGAAGGCATCTGTGCTCGGCTTTGACCAGAGCCTTGCCGGGCGGGTGGCCGGAGTGAATGTAGTGTCGGCCGAAGGCAGGCCCGGTGCCGAAGCCGATATTGTAGTCAGGGGAGCTAACTCCTTAACTCAAAATAATAATCCTTTATACGTTATAGATGGCTTCCCTGTAGAAACCTCCATGAGCAATGCCATCGACCCTAAGGATATAGAGTCGATGGAGGTATTGAAAGACGCTTCAGCCACGGCGATTTACGGAGCAAGAGGAGCTAACGGCGTCATTATGATCACAACAAAAGCGGGTAAAGGCGCTAAGCCAACCATTGCTTATGACGGATTCTTCGGAACGCAGACTGTAACCAGGAAGATGGATCTGATGGATGGCTATGAATTTGTAAAGCTACAAAGCGAGGTCTTTAACGAGGATACCATGAACAGGTATTACTTTTTCGATGGACGTACGCTAGAGGACTACCGTGGTACAGGTATCGACTTTCAGGATCAGCTGTTTCGTACAGCTCCTATGCAAAAACACGGTTTATCATTAATGTCGGGAGCCGGAGCCACCAAGTATAATCTATCTCTTTCTTATACCGGACAGGATGGTGTGGTGATCAACACAGGGTTCGACCGGCTGCAGGGACGTTTTTCATTGGACCAGGAATACAGAAAATGGTTAAAGGTCGGTACCAAACTTTCATATTCTCATACCAAATACAGCGGAACTTTCCTTTCTGAAGGGACGGGGACTTACAGCCTGATGCAAAACACCTGGTCTTACAGGCCTGTTACCGGTTCTAGTGATTTTGACCTAGAGAATGACCTGTTCGATCCTATCCTCAATTCAAATGATAATTATCGCATTAACCCGATCGTCGCAGTTAACAATGAATTGAATGACAACAATTATACTTTTTTTACCGGTAACGGTTATATAGATATTGACCTTACCCGGAATCTAAAATTCAGGAGTACCGTAGGCTACTCCAAAAACAACACAAGAAACGATGTTTTCAACAATTCAAAAAGCCGTAGTGGGAATCCTCTTACAACCACGCTGGGCGTAAACGGAGCACAGGGGTATGACGAACGATCAAACTGGCTGACAGAAAATACGCTTACTTATATCAGAAAAAAAGGCAGTCACAACCTTGATGTAATGGGCGGACTCTCTCTACAACACGAAGATTATCTGTACAGTAACACCAGGATGCAACAAATCCCCTACGAAAACTTAGGAATGAGCGGACTGGACCAGGGCGCCTTTTATTCAATGAGTACCTATCGCAATGACTGGTCGCTGATGTCATTCTACGGGCGTTTGAACTACAACTATAAATGGAGGTATTACCTTACTGCCACTATGCGCGGAGATGGCTCTTCTAAATTTTCTGATCGCAACCGTTGGGGCTACTTCCCTTCAGCCTCTTTAATGTGGCGCTTTACAGGAGAAAATTTCATGAAAAAGCTAAAGTTCCTCAATGACGGAAAGCTGCGTGCCAGCTGGGGTATGACCGGTAACAACCGCGTTGGCGAATACGCATCGCTGACACAGATAACTGCAGAACGGCCGGATAAATATTACTTCGGAGGGGTACCCGTTATCGGCACGGCAAAAACTATAATGGGAAACCCGGAGCTGAAATGGGAAACTACCATACAAAGTAACATCGGCCTGGATCTCATGATGTTCAATAAACGGGTAAACCTGACAATAGATGCTTATCAAAAGCGCACCAAAGATTTACTGCTGAATGCTCAGCTCCCGGGCTCGTCAGGTTATATGGCCTCTTTTAAAAATATCGGTGAAGTAGAAAACAGGGGGCTCGAATTTACAGTCAACACGAGAAACATCAGTAAACCAAACTTCTCATGGCAAACTAACTTCAATATAGCTTTCAATAAAAACAAGGTCCTTGGCCTTACCGAAAACCAGCAGACCCTAATAAGCACGGTTTTCTGGGACTTTAGCCGCGACACACAACCGGCATACATTGCCAGGATCGGAGAGCCAATGGGCTTAATGTTCGGTTATGTTTATGAAGGTACCTATAAACCCGACGAGTTTACGCAAACAGCGGGCGACTTCTACCTGAAAGATAATGTAGCCTATCCCGGAACCAGGCGAAACGTTAGGCCAGGCGACATGAAATACAGGGACATCAATGATGACGGCATTATTGATGGCAACGACCGTACGATCATTGGTAACGGCGTACCTGATCATACAGGCGGTATCACAAATACGTTCACGTATAAGAATTTCGACTTAAGCGTATTCTTTCAATGGTCATACGGCAACGATATCCTCAATGCCAATAAATATATGTTCGAGCGTTATTTCATGCAGAATTCCAACATGTATGCTTCGTATAGTAACAGATGGACTCCCGGGAACCCATACAGTGATATACCACGGGTGAACGAAGGTTCAGGAAGCTATTATTCTTCTTACGGAATAGAGGATGGTTCATATCTCCGACTGAAAACGCTCTCCTTCGGCTACGCTATTCCCCAGAAAACGCTTGCAAAATCATTTCTTCAAAACCTGAGACTGTATGTTTCGGGACAAAACCTCTGGACACTAACCGACTATTCTGGTATGGATCCTGAAGTGTCTACCCGGAACAGCGCTTTAACCCCCGGATTTGATTTTTCAGCCTACCCACGCGCAGCGACAATTACAATAGGTCTTAATATGAGTTTAAAATAAAGACAAGATGAGAAAGATATTTTTATTCGTATACGCTCTCTGCCTGTTAACCTGTTTAACCGCGTGCGATAAGTTCCTCGAAACAACCCCTAAAGACTTTCTGTCGCCAGAAAATTATTACAATACAGAAGAGGACATTGTGAATGCACTCGGAGGGGTATATGTAACACTGGGCAGTAATTACACCTACGGCCGGTACATGGTAATCGACGGTGCTATGGACGACCTTGGCTACTGGAACCAAACCGAAGTCAACCTGATAGATCGCCTTTCGGGCTGGAATTACACAGCTGCACAACCGCAGATTGCCATGATGTGGCAAAGACTATACGAAGGCATTGAAAGGGCAAATGTGCTGCTTGAAAATATAAGCAAGGCAGATCTGAACGATGCCCTGCGCGAAAAGTACAGGGGCGAAGCCATTTTCCTGAGAGCCTATTATCATTATTTGCTCGCCGATCACTGGGGCGATGTTCCTATGCGCCTTACATCCAACCAGGCTGTTACAGACGTCAATATAGATCCAACACCAACCCTCACGGTTATGGAACACTCTGCAGCAGACATGGAGGAAGTTATCGGGAAGGAGATGCTGGAAACGGCAAACGTTTACCAGCACAGCAGCAGGGTAACGCTCACAGTTGCCAAAGGTATTCTGGCCCGTATATACCTCAAAATGGCAGGCGAGCCTTTTAAAGTTCCGGGCATGCACGAAAAAGCACTGCATTGGGCCAGCCAGGTGAAATCAAGCGGAATGCATTCTCTTAATCCCGATTACGATATAATATTTATCAATCAGTCGCAGGATTTATATGATACTCAGTATCGTGAAAGCATGTGGGAAGCCGAATTTAACGGAAACTCAACTACAGATCCCGGCAAATCTGATAAATACACCTGGATAGGAGTCACCAACGGCATTATTTGTTATGATCCTTCTGATGCGCTTGGCTATTCCTACGGATATATCCGTACGCGACTAAAGCTGTGGGATCTGTTTGACGCGACAGATAAGCGCAAAAACCGGAGCATTGCCTCGTATAGATATAATACTACGGATAATACGAAGTACAATGAACGGCTAACCACTTTTAGCTCTATAGCCGAGCGTTGCGCCGCCAAATGGAGAAGGGAAGAGGAAACATTAAAACCTAAAGATAAAAACTTTAACGCTACCAACTTCCCCATACTGCGCTATTCCGATGTATTGCTGATGATCGCAGAAGCCGAAAATGAACTGAACGGGCCAACAGCCACGGCACTGGGCGCTATAAACGAAGTGAGGCAACGGGCAGGCGTAAAAATGTACAGCACAACAGCCGGGCCGGATGTAATTACCGTTTTGGGAAAAGATGATCTTCGCGAGGCAGTGAGGGATGAACGGGCAAGAGAGCTGTGCTGGGAAGGGATCAGGCGGCACGACCTGATACGATGGGGTATTTTTGAAGAAGCGATGCAGCAAGCCGCGGCCGAGCCGTTCATTGCAGCAAACGTGGGAAATGGCCGGACAGCCAACGCATCCCAGCGTACCACAATGGCGGCAATAGCAGGTAAAATGTCTGAGAAATACAGGCTGTACCCTGTTCCCCAAAAAGAGTTAAATCTGAATAATAAAATGAGACAAAACAGATTCTGGTAGTAACGATGAAAAAGAGCACTTTAATACTAATAGTTGCCGGCATCCTCCCCTGTGTATCTTGCGAGGATAATAACCCGGATGTCCCACAGCTTAGCGTTGCCGTCGATACAGAAAACGCGACAGGGATTGATGAATCCGGAGTACCGGTGTTTAAAAAGGGCAGCAGCGTAAAATTCACATTTGAGGGACAAGCTGATATGATCACGTTCTATTCGGGAGAACCGGGAATGATGTATCAGCATAAAGACCGCACAAAGCTTCAGGGATTTCCCTTCATGCAGTTTAATACTCAAATGGAAAATGGGAATATGCCTCCCGGATTTCTATCGGTATTGCTTTCTTCCGATTTTGCAGGGTTTACAAAGGACAAGGAAAACGATGCCCGGAATATCTCAGACGCCACCTGGACTGACGTCACAGAGCAGTGTAATATTCCCCTGACACAGACCACCCAATTATCTCCGCGCATAGACTTGTCTGCTTATGCAGGCAAACCCCTATACGTAGCTTTTAGATATAACAGGCCTGCAAATACGGATTTCCCAAGATACCAGATCAAGAACTTCAGAATCCAAAATGAGGCAGATGGAACAGCATACGAAATAATGACGACCAGAAACGCCGGATGGACTGCTTTTGATTTCAATGCACCTGCCAATACCGACCCGTACGCTTCTACCGGTGGCGGAACGGCAACCAGAATATGGGATTTACGCAATGCCACATCTGATGACAGGATTTCTATAGGCTACAACAGCCAGATTAACAATAACGACTGGGCAATCACCGCAGCAATCGATCTTACGTCGGTTTCGCCCGATCTGGGGCAGGGTATCAAAGCGTATAACGACGACCGTTTAAAAGAGTTCAATTATATTTTTAATACTGTGGGTACTTTTACAGTTAGTTTCCTCACCACTAATTCAAGATATTCCGAAACAGAAACTTCTTTAAAAGAAGTAACCATCAGGATCACAGAATAAAACATTACAGCTTAGATCAATCAAACACTATAAATATAATTTTAATAATGAAATATTATCTTCCAGCGTTTTTAATACTAGCTTTTCTTACGGCAGCGTTTACCGGCGACCCGTCGGAGGAACGCTTTATACAGGAGAACTTTCTTTTTTCAGGCAACCAGCTAAACTCTTTGATAAATGAGGCCAACAAGATTGATACATTATACCCCAGAACCCTTGACGAAAACGGGAAGGTGATACTTACCAATAAATACGATTGGACATCCGGTTTCTTTGCGGGTACTTTATGGTACGCTTTTGAAGGATCAAAAGATTCAAATTTAAAGAAGGAAGCAATCAAATGGACGGAGAAACTGGAGCCGCTTAAAAACTTTACAAAACATCACGACCTTGGCTTCATGATGTATTGCAGCTATGGCAACGCTTACCGTTTAACCGGAAACAAAAAATACAAAGATATTCTGGTGCAGGCGGCCACTTCATTAAGCACCAGGTACAGCGAGAAAACCGGCAGCATAAAATCATGGGATGTGTTTGGTTCATGGCGTGACAAAACCCGTTACAACTTCCCGGTCATTATTGATAATATGATGAACCTTGAACTGCTTTTTTTCGCATCCAAAGAAACAGGAAATCCATACTTCAAGAATATTGCGGTGAAACATGCGGAGAATGCAATGAAAAACCAGGTTAGACCGGACTATAGTTGTTACCATGTTGTTTGTTATGATCCCGAAACCGGAAATGTTCTGTCGAGAGAGACCGCACAGGGATATGCCGATAATTCAACCTGGTCAAGAGGACAAGCCTGGGGGATATACGGGTTCACCATGACCTACCGGGAGACAGGCGACAAAAGATTCCTTCACACCGCGGTTAAAATGGCCGATTATTATCTTAACCATGCAAATCTACCCTCCGATAAAGTTCCTTACTGGGATTTTAACGCCAATCAGAAGGGATACACCCCTTCTGTGAGGTCGCGGGCCAAAGAAACACCCGTAAACTACCGCGACGCTTCAGCCGCTGCAGTTACAGCTTCGGCAATGATGGAATTAAGTACATTCAAAGGAGTTGACAGCAGGAAATACCGGGATGCGGCAATAACGATCGTACATTCTTTAAGCAGCCCTGCTTACAAAGCAAAAGCAGGTGAAAACGGCGGCTTTATCTTAAAACACAGCGTAGGGAGCATTGCTCATCATTCAGAGATCGATGTTCCGCTGATCTATGCCGACTATTATTACCTTGAAGCGTTGAACAGGTATAAAAAGATCATAAATTAAGATGCATGTGATGTTAAACAGATATTATTATTTGATACCCCGCCCCGCCTTCGTTGTTATCTGTTTTTGTTTAGCGCTTATGCCAGATGGTGTACACGCACAATTGCTCCCGGCCGCATCTGAAATTACGCAGCATCCCCGTTTATTGCTTTTAAGGGGAGAAGAAAATGCCATCAGGCAGTCGCTCCAAAACGACCCCGCACGGGCACGCATGAACAGTGCGATTCTGGCCGAATGTGATGCTATATTAACACTCCCGACCGTAGAACGAAAGATGATCGGCAGAAGGCTGCTTCAGGCTTCAAGGGAAAGCTTAAGACGCATCTTTTTCCTTTCCTATGCCTGGCGCATCACCGGACAAGAAAAATACTTCGTCAAATGCGAAGAGGAATTACTTGCGGCCTCGGCCTTTGAGGATTGGAATCCCTCTCATTTCCTAGACGTTGCCGAAATGACCCTCGCAGTATCGATCGGATACGACTGGCTGTACAATAAACTCTCCTCGGGATCACGCGACATTATCAGTAAAGCAATCATACAAAAAGGCCTCAATCCATCTCTTGATCCCAAATATAATGGCTGGCTGAGAGCATCGAATAACTGGAATCAGGTATGCAACGCCGGAATTACCTTCGGCGCGCTGGCGGTTTCTGAGCAGCAACCCGAAGTTTCGCAGAAACTGGTAACAAGAGCAATTGAGAGTGTGCTTATCCCCATGAAAAAATACGCCCCCGACGGCAACTATATGGAAGGGTATAGCTATTGGGCTTACGGCACCTCGTTCAACGTTTTCCTGATCAGTGCACTTGAGAAGATCTATAAATCTGACTTTGGGCTCAGCAAACAACCAGGATTTCTAAAAACAGCCTCCTTTTACGAGCATCTCACAGGGCCATCGGAGATGCCCTTTAACTATGGCGACGGCGGCGGAACAGAGGGCCTGCAGCCCGCCATGTTCTGGTTTGCAGAAAAGCTTCAGGACCCTGCACTACTCTATATCGAAAAAGGATATCTGCAGTTATCGAGGTTTCATGTAAAATCAAACCGCTTGCTGCCTGCGGCAATGTTATGGGGACGTGAGATTCCCGTGGAAAAAATAACCATGCCCACCACCCGGCTTTGGGCAGGCGAAGGCGAGAATGAAGTGGCTATACTTCGCAGTGACTGGAACAAGAAGGGAATCTATGTGGGCTTTAAAGCTGGGACTCCTTCAGTCAGTCATGCACATATGGACGTAGGTTCTTTTGTTATGGACGCCGAAGGTGTAAGGTGGTCGGCCGATTTAGGGATGCAGCAATATAACTCACTTGAATCAGCAGGCCTGGATATCTGGAATATGGCTCAAAATTCACAGCGCTGGCAGGTTTTCCGCTATTCAAACCCCTCACACAGCACCTTAACCATTAACGGGCATCATCAGAATGTTAAGGGCAAGGCAAAAATAATAATATCGCGATCTGCAGATCCGTCGCACATTAGATCTGTCATTGACATGTCTGAGGTTTATAGCGAAGATCTCGCAAGCGCACAAAGAGGGATCGCGATTGTTGATAAAAAATATGTGAACGTAAGAGACGAAATAGAAACCGGCGAAAATGAGTGTACGGTCAGATGGACGATGCTCACGCCGGCAAAGGTTGAATCTATAAAAGGAGATCAGATCCGTCTGAGCAATAAGGGGAAACACCTCACAATGTACGTTACCGGAATCGAAGGCACTGTTTTTAAGACCTGGAGCACCGACCCGCCGAATGATTACGACGCACCCAATCCCGGCACGTCCCTGGTTGGCTTCGAACTGAAGGTCCCAGCACATACAAAGAAATCGTTCAATGTTGTTTTGGTGCCCGGAGATGAGAACATAGAAATAAAAAATGCTAACTTACGGGCTTTAAACGAATGGTAAAGCAAATCACTTATCTCACCATCCTTCTGTGGATATTCATACCTGAAATAGCAAAGTCGCAAATAACACTTCCCAGACTTATTAGCAACGGGATGGTATTGCAGCGCGATCAGAAAGTAAACCTATGGGGATGGGCCTCTCCCGGAGAAAAGATCACAATCAACTTTAATAGTCATGTTGTACATACAACCTGCTCTGACGATAAAAAGTGGCAGGCTACTCTCCCTGCGATGAAAGCGGGAGGGCCATTTGATATGATCATTCAGGGAAAGAACAACACTGTGGTTAAAGACATCCTTTTAGGTGATGTATGGCTGTGTTCTGGCCAGTCGAATATGGATTTCCAGTTATACAAAGCCCGGGAGCTGTACACAAAAGAGATCGAAACCGCTGAAAATAACCAGATAAGGGAGTTTGCCGTAAAGCTGCCTTCCAGTTTTGCCAGAAGGAATGACGTGGAGGGAACATGGAAACCTGCCAATCCCGATAACGTCCTGAATTTTAGCGCAGTGGGTTATTTCTTTGCATTGAACCTGCATAAAAGGTATAAGGTTCCGGTGGGCATTATTCATTCCAGCTATTCGGGTACACCCGCAGAGGCCTGGATAAGTGAAGAAGGACTGAAAAACTTTCCGCACTACCTCGAAAAAGCCGCCCAATTTAAAGATACCGCGTACGCTAACGCAGCCGTATTAAAAGACAAACGAACTACCGCTGAGTGGTTTGCAGCCGTGGAACAACACGACGAAGGTTTAAAAGGCAAGGAAGCCTTGTGGGCAAAACCTGACGCCGGCACCTCCGGCTGGAAACCGCTCGCGTTCCCCGGCTACTGGGAAGATCAGGACGCCGGAGCAATCGACGGAGTGGTATGGGTAAGAAAAACCGTAAATGTGCCATCTTCAATGATCGGGCAGCCTGTTTTTCTTGAACTCGGATTAATAGACGACATAGATATCACATATGTCAACGGACAAAAAATAGGTTCTAAAGACAATAAGTACCTGGCGCGCCGTTATGAAATACCGTCTGCCTTGCTGAAGGAAGGCGACAATACCATTACCATCAGGATCATTGATAAAGAAGGCCGGGGCGGCATTGTTCCCGGTAAAAAATACAGGCTCACAAACGGAAAGACAAGTATTGACCTGTCCGGAACCTGGTACTATAAAAAAGGATATGCTTTACCGCCCCTTCCGGTCTCCAGTTTCGTACGAATGGATTATATGCCAACAATCATGTACCATAGCCGTATAGAGCCCATCATTGGTTACACAATAAAAGGAGCCGCCTGGTATCAGGGTGAAGGAAACACAAGTAGAGCCATTGAATACAGGACTCTGCTGCCCACCATGATAGCCGACTGGCGAAAGAGATGGGGCCAGGGTGATTTTCCGTTCCTTATTGTTCAGTTGGCGAATTACATGGACCCTCCACAAGTACCCCAGGAAAGCAGGTGGGCAATGCTGAGGGAATCGCAGGCAAAAGTAGCAGGTTCCGTACCAAATTGCGGACTGGCAGTTGCTATCGATATTGGCGATGCAAACGACCTTCACCCCTTAAATAAGAAAGACGTTGGCCACCGCCTCGCCCTCGCAGCACAAAAAGTCGCTTACCGCGACGAGAAAGCCGCGAATCCTGTTCCCGAATACGAATCTGCCGCTTTCAATGGGAGCAAGGTTATTATCTCGTTCAAATATACTGGCAGCGGTTTGACAGCTAAAGACGGAGCGCTGAAGCAATTTGCCATAGCCGGTGAGGACAAGAAGTTTCACTGGGCTGAAGCAGAGATCAGAAACGGGCAGGTAGTCGTTTGGAGCAAAGATGTTGTTAAGCCTGTCGCTGTCAGATATGCATGGGCCGATAACCCAGCAGGCTGTAACCTGTATACTAAAGACGGTTTACCGGCTGCACCTTTCAGAACCGACAATTGGTAAGCTTAAACACATTATTTTAAACAGCATTTTTGTAGCTTTGGAGCCTCATATTTTAGCTTTATGCACAAGAAGATCATGCTTTTGGGCTCGGGAGAGCTGGGTAAAGAATTTGTAATAGCAGCCCAAAGGCTCGGACAACACATCATAGCGGTAGATTCTTACAACGACGCGCCCGCGCAACAGGTAGCCGACGAAAGAGAAGTAATCAATATGTTGGATGGCGCCGAACTGGATCGCATTGTAGCTAAACACAAGCCTGACATCATTGTTCCTGAGATAGAAGCCATACGAACGGAGCGTTTTTACGATTACGAAAAACAGGGCATCCGCGTAGTACCAAGCGCTAAAGCTGCCAATTTCACGATGAACAGAAAGGCTATCAGGGATCTCGCCGCAAAAGAGCTCGGCCTGCGTACAGCCGACTACCGCTATGCAAACAATCTCGAAGAGCTTCAAACAGCGGTAAAAGCGGTAGGTATGCCTTGTGTTGTGAAGCCACTAATGTCGTCGTCTGGTAAAGGGCAGTCGGTGATTAAGAGCGAAGCCGACATTGAAAAAGCCTGGGAGTATGCACAGAGCGGCAAGCGCGGCGACCAGACAGAAGTGATCGCAGAAGCTTTTGTAAAGTTCAACTCCGAGATAACCTTACTTACAGTAACACAGGACAGCGGTGTTACCTTGTTTTGCCTGCCTATAGGCCACAGGCAGGAAAATGGCGATTACAGGGAAAGCTGGCAGCCGGCAGCGATAAGCCCTGAACACTTAAAAGAAGCACAGGATATGGCCGCTAAAGTAACCAGAGCGCTCACCGGAGCAGGCATTTGGGGAGTAGAATTCTTCCTTGCTGATGAAGGAGTATATTTCTCCGAACTGTCGCCCAGGCCGCACGATACAGGCATGGTAACTCTGGCCGGCACACAAAACCTGTCGGAATTTGAGCTGCATGCCCGTGCAGTACTAGGCTTGCCTATCGCCGAAATAACACACGAGCGGAATGGCGCAAGCGCAGTAATTCTGGCCAATGCCGAAGGCAGTGCACCTGTATTTACCGGCGTGGAGCAAGTGCTGGCACAACCAAAAGCCGACATTCGCTTGTTCGGCAAACCGATAGCAAGGCCGCAACGCCGTATGGGAGTTGTACTTGCTTATGATGGCACTGACGCCGACGTAGATGCAAT
>DALYUO010000032.1:11039-14733 GCA_031981225.1 Pararcticibacter sp. | reverse complement strand
CAGCAGAGTTAGCACAACTGGTAACAGTGAAGCCATCTCAACCATAACATCCAATATACGGTCTCGTCTAAAAACAGCTATTTTCCGCCATTGGCATTGGGGAAAAGCGAAGTGGAAATCAAAATCTGCAACGCCTGTTCCTTTGAGAACCCAACCTCAACCAGCGCATCGTAGTAGGCTTTGTTTATTTGAGCCAGTTCCTTTAATTTTTTCGGTTGCTTCAAATAATTTAAGTAAGGATCAATAGCTGCTTTGTACATCTCGGCAAATCCGGTTGTCATATCAACCGGAGGGGGCGGAGTAAGAACAACCTCCGTTTGTATTGTTCTCTCTGTAAAGTGTGGTTTTTGGCTATCTGAGGTTCTTTTTTTATTCAAATTAACTCCGTAAAAGTTGAAATCATATTGACCACCCGACTCAACCTCAATGACATCAAATTCCTTTACCTTTTTTGGAAGGGGCTCAAAATAAACCTTAAAAGCATGTTTTTGCTCTCCGGGAGCAAAGTTATACTGATCAGGAACCAGCGCTATGTCTTCTGATTTGAGATAGTTTAATTTCTTGCCGGTATTTGTTCTGATAAAAATGCCAGGGTCTAGCCTTATCCATCCATTGTTGTTTAAATGCTCGAAGCTTACAATCGTATTTTGCTTCGTCACTTCAACTTTAGTGATAAAGCAAATTCGGTCCCCAACGCTCTCCACGTATGGGTCTACGTATGTTTGAGCAAAGCCGAAGCTGCAAAGAATGGAGACTAGAGAGGTTAAAAAAAGTTTAGCTTTCATTGAATACGGATTTAGTTAGAGGGGTTTAAATTTCAGTATAAATATAAGAAGAACTTTCAGGCTGTGGGATTATTTTTATATTTGATATCGAACAGGTTCCAATCCATGCTCCTATGCCATATCTTTCAGAAATAAGATCTACCGCTATCCAAATGAATGATTATCCATTTAATATTCCCGCCCTGAAAGAGGGGATAAATTTGAGGTTGCATTCTAACGTCACTTTTTTTGTGGGAGAAAACGGATCAGGTAAATCGACTGTACTTGAAGCTATCGCCGAGAAGTGCGGCTTTAATTTAAGAGGAGGAAACAAGAACCATAATATAAATACCGGCTACCGTTTTGAAGGATACGAATCGCCACTGGCATCTTCGCTTCAACTGATCTGGAGACCACGAAGGATTACTGATGGCTTCTTTATGAGGGCCGAGAGTTTCTTTAACTTTGCATCTTATATTGATGAACTGGCAAAAGAAGATCGCAGAATTCTGGATGCCTATGGAGGTAAGTCGCTGCATGAACAATCCCATGGAGAGTCGTTCCTTTCACTGTTCAATAATAAGTTTGATTCAGGGATCTACATTCTTGATGAGCCCGAGGCAGCACTATCTCCAGCCCGGATAATGGCTTTTATGTCCGTTATTAATGATTTAGAAAGGAGCGGACGAGCTCAGTTTTTAATTGCTACACATTCTCCGATACTGATATGTTATCCGGGAGCGTCCATTTTTCAGTTCGATGAAACAGGCATTTCCGGAATTACCCATGAAGAGACCGAACACTACCGTCTTACCAAGTCATTTCTGGATAACCCGGAAGCATATTTGAGACATCTAATGAGAGACTGAAAGATCTTTATTAATTGGAGTGTTCTTCTCAATTTCCCGGATTTAAGCACTTTTATTTAGTCATTCGGCCATTTACAATATTTAAGAAAAGACTGATGGGCTATTGACCCGGACAAGCTAATTGCTCGTCAGATGTTGTCGTTTTTACGTACATTTGATCTTTCCTAAATTGCTTAATATGAAAAAAATAGTAGGCATACTGTTTTTACTTGCTCTTGCCTTTGCATCTTGTTCAGATCACGATGATGACATCGCCAACCTCCCGGATAACAATGAAAACGAAGAGGGAGTATCCCCGCAAAATCCATATAAAACAGGCAAAGATCTTTCATCATCTGCATATGCCACCTGGGATAACAAAGGAATGGATGATAAATACTACATGCTGGGGTATGGATATGATGCCACTGGTAAATATGCGCATCCGGCCTCAGTTAGAAATAAGGTTTTGAATTTCGAAGTATATGATAAAGATGACGGTTCTGTGCTTTTCTCCAAGAGTACTTCAAGCGGGCCAGAGTTATTTATTGCCGGAACTCAACGGGAATGTGTACAAGATTTGGCGAAAAAAGCAGGCTTCAGTACGACCGAAATCTCCAAATACCGGAACCTTTTTAAAGGGAAATTCGATTCTCCCTTCAAAAATGACACGTCATTTCCGGAATTATCCTATTACTACCACGGTGTGTCACAAATAAATGTAGTTTACCATTTGTCTTTTCTTTATTCGACCTATAGGAAGGACCGGTTCCAATCAAGCTACCTGACTAACAATTTCAAAGCGGATCTTGAAACAAAATCAGCTGAAGAAATCCTAAAGATATACGGCACACATATCCTCAGTAGTATATTGATTGGAGAAAGAATGGATTATCTGTATCGTTACGCCGCGGACGAAAAGTCGAGCAGTTCTGACTGGTTTCTATATAATACACACCGGTATTTTTCACAGGGACCAAGTGCATGGACCAGTAGCCCAAAAAAAGACCCTCCGTTAAAAGAAAATATGTATATAGAAGTAGTAGACGGCACACGCCCTAATCCAAACACATGGATGGTCGACATTACTAACTTCCAGGGAAAAAGAATAGAATTCAACGGATGGAAAAGCATAACAGATAATAGTCTCACATTAGTAGCTTTCAGGAACGACGACGGTCTGATACCAATTTATGAATTTGTAAAAGACCCGGCTAAAAGGGAGGCTTTAACTAAAGCTTACGAGAAGTATCTGAGCGAGTAAAAGGCCGGGAAAACAGGTATTTCCGGAATTACCCATGAAGAGACCGAACACTACCGTCTTACCAAGTCATTTCTGGATAACCCGGAAGCATTTTTGAGACTGTAGCCCTTATCCTGATATTTTCAGTGACCGGACTAATCCGTCAATAAACTCAAAATGATAGTTCAGAACGACCGGGCTTCCCTCAAAGTTGCCTGAAATATCCGCTGCTAAAATGCTTTCTGTGCCTTTTTCTTCAAAGCTGATTGGTTTCATTACGATCTTATAGTTCTCGTTGGCCCTGGATATCCAATGTTTGATCTCTGCTCTTCCTGTGTAGGTTTTACCCTCATCAAACACCACGGCGTCTTCGGCAAAACAATTTGCATAAGCAACACTATCATAATTATGCTGTGCCTGTACTAAATCTGCTACTACTTTTGGTAAATTCATATTTTTATTTTTTAATGATATATACTCTTCTTTTAATCGCGAATCTTAAATTGTTGGGATAGTGCCGCCGTCGATCACATACTCCGTACCGGTCAGGTAGTTTGCTCTGGGCGAGACCAAAAAACCAACTAATTCGGCTACCTCTTCAGGTTGAGCAGGCCTGCCATAAGGAATTCCTCCCAAGCCATCCATCACGCTTTTTGTAGCCTCATCCAGGGTTACGTTGGAGCTCTGAGCAATACGCTCCATCATTCTGGTGGAAGATGTAGTCATAATCCAACCCGGGGAAACCGTTAAAACCCTTACGCCTTTTGGTGAAACTTCGTTTGACAGGCCTTTACTGTAATTAATCAAACCAGCTTTAGCAGCTGCATACGGTAAAGTCG
>DALYUO010000032.1:5037-11029 GCA_031981225.1 Pararcticibacter sp. | reverse complement strand
CAAAGGCAGTCTACCCTGAATGGAGGCTATGTGAATGATAACGCCTTGGCCCCGTTCAATCATTTGCGGCAGGAATTGCCTGTCTAACCTTACAGGGGCAAGTAAATTGGATTGAATAGTCTTTTCCCAATCATCATCGCTCAAAACCGAAAAACCACCACCCGGCGTTTCAGAACCGCCTAAGTTATTTACCAAAATATCCAGCCTTCCATATTTTGCCAGAACCTCATCTGCCACTTTTTGTGCCCCCGAGGACTTACTCAAATCCGCCGAAATAAAATGCAGATCTTCATTCGGTTCTTCGGGAGCATTTCTTGCCGTAATGATCACAGTTGCGCCTGCCGCCAATAATCTTTCGGCAATGGCTCTGCCCGCTCCTTTTGTGCCTCCCGTTACCAGGGCTATTTTGCCCGACAACTCATTGTTGAAATTAAATTCCTGATTCATATTACAATTTCTTCTGAGCAAATTTCAGTAGTATATTCACTTCAAACAAGTACGGAAAAGCGAATTGCATAGGGATAAATTCTTCCCCTATTGTACATTCTGAACAATGGGATACCTTTGTACTATGTATGAAAGAAAGATACCGTTAAGCTTGAATTGCGGTCTTGATCTGATCGGCGAGGTACTTTACGGAAAATGGAAAATTCGTTTGTTGTGGTTTATCAATGAGGGACATAAACGCCCAAGCGAACTGCAACGTAAAATCCCCGACGCTTCACGCAGAGTATTGAACATACAACTAAAAGAGCTGGAAGGACACGAATTGATCGCCAGGAAAATCTACCCGGTCGTTCCCCCTAAAGTAGAATATACCCTAACCGAATTCGGCAAAACGCTAATCCCCGTGATTGCCGCACTCGGACAATGGGGCGACGAGAACGAAGAACGTTTAAGGAATGTAATTTTAAATTGCCAGCAAAATCCGGAAAGCCCCATAATTTAGCCGATACTGCAGACTAAGCTTTTCAGATGAAGGCATCCCTCTGTTGTAATTAATGACAACATGCCCGCCGAGACGTCGCGTAGCTGACCGGTTTCCGCATTAAGCGCCGGCGTAGGTTTTGCCGTACACGAACGGGTGGAAAGTGTACCGCCCCTTACAGCCACTACGACAAGCTGACGACCCGTCATCTTCGCTTCGGCGGACATGCGTCAAATATTTTAAAATTCTGTCTCCAGAAGCCTCGTAAACTGCTACTTGATTTATAAAATCAAAAACCAAGCCAATAGGAGGCCAACATATTGAACAATTGCCATTTTTATTTATTTTTATCCCAAATAATCAACTCATGTTCAAAAAGATATCTATCCTGGCCTTTTTTGCTGTGTTTTGTATCGCTGCAATTGCACAAACAACCCGAACCAGACGTTATGAACCTCGCCTTTATACCATAACTATTGAAAATAAAACAAAAGTTAAATTGGACACGGCGAAAGTAAATGCTGCATTCCAGGCCACTTACCCGGCTTTTGCAGTAGCGGATGGCTATCGCACCAAAAGAGAGGTTACAATGAGGGTTATTGATACTGCAAAAAAGTTTACCATAAGCGCCAAGCCCGGCGAAATTGCAGTAAACAGCCGATGGATTAAGAAGAAAGATAACATCAACAAATTCCAGGCCCACCTGCAGGAAGCGCTTCATAAAAACTGGACGTCAGTTGATACAATTAAACAGGGTGATTATCAATTGGTATTTATAAATAAAAACTCAAACTTCAATCCGGTAATTCAGAAAGAACTCATTGAAACGTATTTCAAGGTCTTCCCCGTACTTGTCAGTACGTTTAATGATAAAACGACCCATGAGGTTATATTTGTGACCGACACTGCATATAAAGGGGTCGCCGAAGCCAGCGGAAACCGTATTTTATTCAGCACCACTTATATGAATGCGCATCCAACGGATATTGATATTGTCACTCACGAAGGGATGCACCTTGTGCAAGGTTACGGTTACGGATCAGGACCAGTTTGGTTAACGGAGGGAATAGCTGATTTTATCCGTTATAAATATGGTGTTGATAATATTGGCTCCAAATGGTCGCTACCAGCGTTTACAGCGCAGCACAACGAGAAAAAATACGAGAACAGCTACCGCATAACCGCACGCTTTTTTGAATGGATAGATCAAAAAGTTAAACCCGGCATGATCATACAATTAGATAAAGAATTGCGGAACCGTACCTATACCCAGGATACATGGGTCAGGTTATCCGGAAAAACAATTGATGAGCTTTGGGATGAGTACGCGAAAAACCCCGAATTAACGCTTAAATATAGCGGAAAGGAAAGAATCTGATTTAGTTAAGAAAATCAATTTCTATTGTACCTGCTCTTGTATTCCAGCGGACTGATACCAGTGACTTTCCTGAACACTTCCCGGAAAGCCTTAACATCAGAATAACCTACTTCATACATCACTTCATTAATTGTTTTATGATTGCTTTCAAACGCCCGTTTCGCCCACTCTACCTTCGCCCTCTGCAAATATTCGAGTGGGGTATTGCCTGTGGCTTTAATAAATCTCCTGTCAAAGTTGCGTCGGCCAACAGCAAACCTTGCCGATAAATGCTCAATCGCTATTTTCTCATGAAGGTTGTTTTCAATATATAACTGCGCTTCTTTTACCATGTCGTCATCATGCTGCTTCTGACCCTTAAAAATTATAAATTCCTGTTGGCTCTGCCTGCCTATTTCAATCTGAAACACTTTCGAACAGTAAATGGCAGTCTGCCTGTCAAAATACTTTTCTACAAGGTAAATGAGCAGGTTCAAAAAAGAATACGCGCCGCCATTTGTATAAATTCCATTTTCGTCAGTAATTAGCTTGTCTGGCTGCAAATTCACTTTAGGAAACATCATCCTGAAATTATCTGCAGCAATCCAATGTGTAGAACAGCTTCTACCGTCTAGTAAACCTGCCGATGCCAGAAGATACGCGCCGGTGCACACACTGGCTATCTCGGCTCCATTTCTATATTGCCGGGTAATCCAGCTAATCAGGTCCTGGTTTTCCTCGATCGCCCTGTTGTAATTATGGTTTAACGAAGGTATAATCACAAAATCTGTTTTTTCTAAAGCGGAAATATTGGTATGGGGTTTTACTGCAAAAAGCCCTTCATGAAACTCCACTTTTCCGGCGCTTCCAGCCAGCTCCACCTTAAATACCGGCGGTCTGTTACCCGCTTTCCAGAATTCATTGGCCCGGGTTAGTATCTTGTAAGCGCCCACAATACTGCTGAGGTTATTATCGCCGTTGGGCACCAATATAGTAAGGTGTTTCATGCCATTTTTTTCTAAAGGCAAATAAACAACCTGTCCAAATCAACCCGTCATAATGTCCATTTTGCACCCCTATACACAGAAATAGAGACAATATCTTTGTAATGAGACATTGAAAGTTAATTAAAATATGCCCATGACAACATTTGATTTTACAACAACCTTACAGGTAGACCAAACGCCAACCGAAGTGTTTAATGCTATTAATAGCGTGCCCCTATGGTGGTCCGAGGATTTTAAAGGTCATTCGCAAGCGTTAGAAGACGAGTTTGAAGTGCGTTTTGGCGACGTACACTACTCGAAACAAAAGCTCGTAGAAGTAGTGCCTGGCAAAAAGATAGTTTGGCTTGTTACAGTGAGCCATCTGAGCTTTCTTAATAACAAGACTGAATGGACAGGCACAAAGATCATCTTTGAAATTGAACCGGCAGGCAACCAGACGCAGATACGCTTCACCCATCAGGGGCTGTCTCCACAGATTGAATGTTATAAGGACTGCACACACGGCTGGGAGCAATATCTGCATAATAGTTTAATCCCTTTAATTACCGCTGGGAAAGGTAATCCCAATGTACTCAACAAGGAAATCGGTGAAAAAACCGCCATGGCCGCGAAAAATTATACTACATCCTTTACGGTAACCGAAAGCGCCAAAGAAGTGTTTGATGCTGTTACAAATGTTCGCGGATGGTGGTCAGAAGAAATTGAAGGCGATACGAAGCAACTTAATTCCGAATTTAGGTATCATTATAAAGATGTTCACTCCTGCACCATGAAAATAATTGAGTTTATACCCGGCAGGAAAGTAGTGTGGCTTGTTACCGCCAATCATTTTGATTTTACCAACGATAAAACCGAGTGGATAGGCACAAAAATTAGTTTTGAAATAACTGAAAAGGATGGCAAAACACAATTGCGCTTTACACATATCGGCCTGGTTCCAGAATATGAATGTTATGAAATATGCCGCAATGCATGGACCGATTATATTAATACAAGCCTGTTCAACCTTATCACTACAGGAAAAGGAAAGCCTAACTTAAAAATGTAAAAGTATCTGTATTGCCGCCTTGGCTGGTATGGTCAGGCTTTAAGAATAAATTATAAACCCGGCATAGCCGGGTTTTGTCAGAAGTTCCACCTCCCAATTCTCTGGCAATTCATTACCGTTTTTATACCACAGGTATCAGGCCGCCATCGGCGAGGTAGTTTGTCCCTGTAAGGTACTTTGCCTCATCAGAGGCCAAAAATCCTACAAGGCTCGCAACTTCTTCAGGTTCTGCCATCCTGCCCAGGGGTAAGTTCCCAACTTTTTCTACCAATGTTTTAGCGGCCTCATCCGTTGAAATGTTCATAGCTTCCGCCATATTGTCGATGAACTCCTCCATCAAAGGCGTTCTAACCACTCCCGGCGAAACAATCAGCACACGTATGCCCTTCGGACCAAGCTCACTGGCTAAGCCCTTGCTGTAGGCATTAAGCGCGGCCTTAGCAGCCGAGTACGGTATCGTTATGTCCCATAACGGCAGCATAGCGGCGCCCGAAGAAATATTTATAATTACTCCGCTTTTTTGAGCAACCATCGCCGACAATAAGGACTTGTTAATACGGACTGCCGACATCAGGTTCAACTGAAATTCATGATTCCAATCTTCATCAGACAATGTACTGTAGCCTCCATTAGGGCTTGTATTAGCACCGGCGTTATTTATAATGATATCTACCCGGCCATACTTTTCAAGTAAATTTGCTGACACAGTCGATGCACCATCCGGCGTCGAAAGATCAGCTGCGATAAAATAATGATCATTTTCGCCTTCTTTTGGTGCAGTTCTGGCTGTAATTACAACCGTGGCACCTGCCCGATGTAATGTATCGGCAATAGCCTTTCCGATACCTTTAGTTCCACCTGTAACCAAGGCAATTTTTCCATTCAGTGAGTAACTCATAATTATTGTATTTGATTTTAATTTATTTTAAAGCGATTGATTTAAAATGAGGTAAATTTTTTTACTGTTTTAATTGCCGGATAGATAAGCCAGCCATTTTGAGGATACGCTGACCATCCTTATGCATAATAAAAGAATTATACCACCCGGTAAACAAGCTGTCCAAATAATCAGCTATTATATCAGCGTCTTCATGAGCTGCAATCTCGCCAGCTTCCTGTGCGTTCTCAACCATACGTTTTATAAACTGATGAACATGGTCATTATACTCATTGACCGCTTTCTGCACTTCAGGGTCACTGCCTTCAGTTTCAAAAGTTGCCTTTACACACATACAGCTGTTTGGCTCTGATATGATCGTTTTGGCAGCGTCATTTATAAAACTCTCCAGGGCAGCAAAAGGCGAATCAAAATTAGCTACACGTTTTTGCGCAGACTGTATCCGGCCATTAGTATAATGCCTGATACATCTGATAAATAATTCATGTTTATCGCCTATACTATTATACAGGCTACTGATGTTTATCTGCATGGCATCAGTGAGGTCACGCATCGACGTAGCTGCATAGCCCTTTCTCCAGAAAACTTCCATTGCTTTCTGAATTACCTCGTCTTCATTGAATTCCAGATTCCTTGCCATCAGGACAAAGATAGCATAATTTTAAATCGATTGATTTAAAATTATGCTATCTTATTTAATTTTTTTTTAATTGATCATAATGAAGTCATACTGGTTGTATGGGAAGATACCCCA
>DALYUO010000032.1:3081-5025 GCA_031981225.1 Pararcticibacter sp. | reverse complement strand
CTATTTAACGGGATCGTCTCTATCATCGAGGGGAAGAATCTCGACCTGGCCCCAACCACACAGCTGTCATTTAAACATACTCTATCGAAATAAAAAGTCGTCCTCTCATTTTTTTTACCATGCGTAAACCGGATCTCTATTGATGGTCCATTGTTTAATGCATAGTTAAGTCCTTTACTATCTTCACATTTAATTACTGTAATAGGATTGGCCAGATACCTATAAGTTTCTCTCAAGGGGCCGCGGACAACTACATTCTGCAGTTTTGTTGAGTCGATACCCGCAAACTGAGCCTTAAAGCTCTCAACCGGGATCAAATATGTGGTACAGGATGTAAGACATGCCAACACGAGAATAAAAATAAACATCGTTGGCTTTAAAGAGGGGTGCGTGATTGTATTCATTGTATTTGAAATAACAGCCATCTCACCTAATGAGTGAGATAGCAGTTATCGACAAAGTTATTAATTATGCACCAGCTTTGATGATTGTTTCATTGGTTGCCATTGCAATATAGTTTGAAGTATCAAAAAACTTGGGCTCATCGGGATGCACCTTTGTTAAATAGTTTTCTGATGTGAAGAAAGCGTTGAAATCATCGAACGAGTCAAACGAGATTTCTACTACAGCATCGTATAAAGGCTTAGGAAAATCTTCAGCTACTATAGGGTGGTTAACTACATACTTTCTAACGTAAAGTTCTGCCTCAGGGATGGAACAGAACAAAGGAGCGTGGTGATTTTTGTGATAATCCACAAATTCTTCAAGGCTCATGCCCGGTAGTTTTTGTACTAAAAACGTAAATTTGATCATTGTCTTTTTATAAATAGGTCGTGTCGGTCTCGCTATACACAGGTCTACAAAGTAAAAGCGATTCCCTTAAGCTTTATTTTACCGGTACCAAATTGTAAGTAGTATTCCGTCCGCCGCCGGGGGCTTTTTCCAGGATATCCTTTTCTATGAGGTCCTGTATATCCCTCAGCGCCGTATCTGGAGAGCTTCTGGTCATTTTCGCCCATTTGGTACTGGTCAGTTTACCAAAGAAATCATCCAGCAAAATGTTCAGCATATATTGCTGCCGGCTGTTCAATGTCGTATCCCTGTGTTTTTCCCAGAAACCGGTTCTTTTAACCACAGCAGCCAGGGTCTCGTCGGTATGATCCATCGCATGGTAGAGACAGTCTAAAAACCATCTTAACCAACTGGTAATGTCAAGCCCACCCTTCTGCGTTTGCTCCAGGATATCGTAATAGGCGGTCTTATCCCTCAATATTTGCGCAGACATACTGTAGAAACGCTGTGCGGTTCCGTCGGCCCGTGCTAAAAGCATGTCCGTTATCGCCCTGGCGATACGGCCATTGCCGTCGTCAAAGGGGTGTATCGTCACAAACCATAGGTGCGCTATTCCAGCTTTTAATAGCATATCTGTTTTTGGTGAAGCATTGAGCCTGTTTAAAAAGATGGCCATTTCATCTGCCAGCCGGTCAGCCTCCGGCGCCTCAAAGTGGACCCGTTCTCTTCCCATAGGTCCGGACACAACCTGCATCGGGCCTGATTCCCCGGTACGCCAGGCACCTACGATGATCTTATGCATGCCGCTTCTCCCCGTTGGGAATAAAGCCGAATGCCAATCAAATAAGCGGTCGTCTGTTAATACTACTTCATAATTTTGGGTAGCATCCAACATCATTTCCACCACACCTTCAACACTGCGGTTTGTTGCCACCGCTCCGGCAAACTCTATTCCCAACCGCCGTGCGATAGATGAACGCACTTGTTCGGTATTGAGCTTTTCACCTTCTATTTCACTTGACTTGGTGACATCTAAAGTGAGGGTATCCAATAATGCATTCTCCTGTAGTTTGAACCCGGCTGAACTCATTAAGCCCAAGATACGCCCTTGCCGATGCCGCACTTCGCCCAACCGGGTAACTAATGCTTCTG
>DALYUO010000032.1:0-3071 GCA_031981225.1 Pararcticibacter sp. | reverse complement strand
GTATCCCAGGTAAAATTGGGCCAGTCTTTTAATTGGTGCACATACATATTAACCGCCATTATGCGGTAAATATAAAGTTTATTCTCCGCACATTATATTATTGCCCGCAATTATGCGGATAATAATATAAATAATCTCCGCAAATCATAGCTTTCGGAAATCAACTAATAGCTGTGTAAGTTTATGGCGGTCTTTCCGGCTCATGGCTGGATAAACAGGTAAATAAACGAGGTTCTCCAATGTTAACTCTTCAGGCTGAGAAGCGGCACCTGTTTTGCCCAACCTGATCAAACTTGATGCCTTTTGCGAGGCATCAAAACCGTTACTGCGTAAGTGCCTGATCAGTTCATCCGGATCATTAGTTTCAACAGGCATCACCCAGTAAGTATGTCTCTTGTTCTCAAAGCCAATTTTATAACTATCGGGGATATTTGATAAAATATCATTGGCTAACCGGATCCTTTTAGTAATACTATTTTGATCAAAGTCAGCAAGCTTTTTTCGGAGCAGTCTTTGGTTTGGGATGGAAGGCTTATGCCTGATCTGTTTAAAAATATCGTCGCCAGGGAAGCCCTTTGTAAAGCCATCTAATACGTCTTCAAAGTCCTTTCCCATAGCCATTACTAAATTATAAAAACCGGTATAAATAGTTTTGTTGGTAAGTAGCTTCACAAAGGCTGCCTTAAACAGCTTTTTAAAATAGCGTGTAGTACTTTGTTGATGGTAGTCCCTATTCCGTGCGGCAACCTCAGCGTACAAAGGCCGGTCTTTTATTTTGACCATCGCTCCACTAACAGCCGTATTGGTTTTAATAAAGCCAAAGCTAAACATCACCACATCTGATGCGGGATTCCCGCTATATAAATTACCGGCGTAGGCCTGTGCGCAGTCCTCAAATATAATGAGGTGATACTTTTTGGCTATGGCAACTATCGCTTCAGTTTCCATAATACCACCAAAAAGGTGAGTGATCAGTATAGCTTTGGTTGCAGGTGTTATTGCTGCTTCCACCTGAGCGGGCGACATATTTAAGGTATACTTATTAACAGGGATAGGGACAGGCGTTAAGTTATGACCAGTCATGATATTAAACATATCCGGTATGTTAATCTCGGTCACCAAAACCTCAGAGCCCTCAGGGAAATTCAGGGAGCTTAATATCAGGTCGAAACCGGTGCGTACCGAAAGGCAGATCAACTTGCTGGTATCCTGATCACCATCGCGCTCTCGGGATTTATCAGTAAGGCAATAATAAGCCCCTGAAATCAGGTCCTTATAGCTGATATATAATTTACCTCTGGGTATCATTCCAATATACAGTATTTAAAATTAAGGCCTTGAATCACCAAGGCTTTTAAAACAATCAGAAAGTCGCAGGTCATATATTGCAATACTCACAGTAAGAGTGGCTTCCAAATTTAATTATGATTATCTTAGAGCACTTAAGGTTCGCATTCATTGTTACATTTCAACGTCAACAGGATCGTTTCCCGGAAAATATTCACTGGAAGAGCTTCAAACTCATACCATTATGGATAAAATAATTATTGCAGTTATACTTTGTTTATTGACATCATGTAAGTCTGCCTCAAGGCACACGTATGACGAGCATAAATATAACCTTATAATTGAATATAACCCCTGGATAAAAATTGACCTTAATAATGGAGTGGCGATAATGGAATTTCACGACTTCAAGTCGGTCGATACTCTTGATTTGACAGCAACAAGTATCGACGCCTTAAAAAGTTCTTTTGAAAAGAATAAAATTGGTAAGATCCACGGAGATGTCTTCTACGGTGATGCTTTAGAGTTCCCTACATGGGGACTGAGAATTAAGATTTATAAAGCTGAGAAACTGCAGGCATACTTATCCATATTTAACGAAAGCCATTTTAGTAATAGTCCTGTATCTGAAGGTGATAAACATGCGTTTCGTTTTAAAGACGAAATATATCAAGTTCAAAGCGGTAAAAGAGAAATGCTGGGAACAACAAAAGAAAAGTAATGAATATTTGATGTGATTGCAGTGTGGTAAAGGCAGTCAAAAGTGACCCCAATCATTTCCCTGTTTCTGCAAGCTTCCTAACTTAGCTATACCAAACATTATTATTCAAGCAGAACATGGGCAGATATTTTGACCCACTGACGGACTGGTCATTCAAACGGCTGTTCGGAGGCGAGCCTGGCAAAGAAATCCTGATCGAATTTTTAAACGACCTGTTTGCCGGCGAAAAGGTGATCACCGATCTGGTATACGGTCCCGGCGAACATAACGGGCCAGCGAGTGATAAAAAGAAAGTAGTTTTCGATCTTTTTTGTACAGGGAATAAGGGTGAAAAATTCATTGTGGAGATGCAGCGCGGTCGGCAGGATTTCTTCCGGGAGCGGTCAGTCTTTTATACATCCCGGGTCGTCAGCGACCAATTACCGGCAGGAATGGAGCATTTCAGCTATGACATTCCTGAAGTATACCTCATCGCCATCCTGGAGTTCCGGATGGATAAAGAGCCTTCAGAACAATATTTCCATAATATCTGTTTAATGGACAGAGACAGCAAAGAAATATTTTACAAAAAGCTGGGATATAAATTCTTGGAATTGCCTAATTTTACAAAAGAGGCAGAAGATCTGGAAACAGATGTCGAAAAATGGACATACCTGTTAAAGAATATGAGCCGTTTAGATCAGATTCCGGTCTATCTGAACAAGCGGATATTTCAGCGGATCTTCCAGATAGCAGAAATAAGTAATTTAACACCGGAGGAGCAAACGATGTACGAAGCAAGTTTAAAAGATAAGTGGGATTACGAAAACGTTCTTGCCACTGCTATGAGAGAAGAAGGTGAGAAGAAATATGCTGAAGGCGAGCGGAAGGGTGAACTAAAAGCAAAACTCGAAACTGCCCGCGAAATGAAAGCTGCAGGGCTGTCGATATCGCAGATCGCACAGTTTACAAAACTCTCAGTCGAAGAGATCAATACGCTATAATTATTAATATTCAGCAATAAATCACAAGGGGGTGTCCAAAAAGGCACCCTCTTTCCTTTTACAAGAGAGTAGGAGTTTTT
>DALYUO010000031.1:21985-29090 GCA_031981225.1 Pararcticibacter sp. | reverse complement strand
CCTCGCTGCCATCCTTATAAGCGGAACGCTCTTCAGCGCTTCGGCACAGATGGCTTCACAGCCGTATTCATATTCCTTTTATCAAAAACTAAACAGGGATATTTATAATATCGATACCAAAGCACATAGTTCGCTGAAACCATTTTTCATTGGCGATAGCCTGCTACTGAAAGCAGATTCAGTAGTTGCAGGGTATGCTGAAGGCAGTGGTCTGTTAAGCCGCAGGTTTTTCAATAACCACCAGGCAGAAGTAGAAAAAGAGAATTATACCTTGTATGCCGACTTCCTTCCTGATATTACCATCGGAAGAGATGGGAAAAACGATAAAAGCGTATGGCTTCGATCCTTCGGTTACCAGATAGGAGGAACCATCAGCAACAAATTGTCTTTTCATACCAGCGGCTTTTTCAATAAAGCAAAGCTACCCGGCTATTACAGTCGCTATATTCAGGAACATAAGGTACTGCCAGGCCAGCGGCATAAGATCAATCTCCCTGACAGCCTGCTGACTGATGAAGCCGACTGGAATTACTTTACGGGGCACGTTTCCTATACGCCGGTAAAATACATTAATATCCAGGCGGGATACGATAAGAACTTCATCGGCGACGGATACCGTTCCTTGCTTTTGAGCGACTTTGGATCTCCTTATCCCTTTTTAAAACTAACAGGAACACTCGGAGCAGTACGCTACATGGCTATGTGGAGCGCATTACAAGACCCGTCTGCCCCTAAGTTTGAAAATGCCAACCGAAAAAAAGGAGCAGTATTTCACTATCTCGACTGGAATATCACCAAACGCCTTTCTGTCGGCTTTTTCGATGCAGTAGTATGGGCAACACACGATAGCCTCGGCAATAAAAGAGGATTCGATCCCGGATATGCCAGTCCCATCATCTTCTTACGACCCGTGGAGTCCGATGGCGGTTCGCCGGACAATGCAATGATGGGGTTTACGGCTAAATACGAGCTGTTCGATAAAATGGCCGTATACGGGCAATTTGCACTCGACGAATTCCAGGCCAAGGAGTTTTTTGCAGGCGATGGCAGTTCAAGGAATAAATGGGGCGTACAATTAGGAGTCAGAGGAGCCGACCTATTGAAAGTACCAAGCCTCAATTACCTGCTCGAGTTCAATACAGCCCGTCCCTATACCTTCAGCGAACGAATAGCAATAGTCAATTATGCGCACTATAACGAGCCTTTGGGACATCCTTATGGAGCAAACTTCAGGGAAACCATTGGAATGTTAAACTATTCAATCAAACGTTTCGAAATCAGCACACAATTACTCTACTCACGATACGGCAAAGACATCGATGGGCTAAATTACGGAAAAGACTTGTTTAAGGTTTATACCCAACCGGCACGAGATAATGGGAATTATATCGGTCAAGGTCTTGGGACGGACCTGTATTATACCGACACCCGTGTGGCCTTCCTTTTGAATCCTGCCTATAACCTGCGACTGGAGGCAGGCATTATCACACGTAACGAAAAGAACAGAATAGAGAAAAACAACAGCACCTTGTTCACTTTTGGCCTCCGCACATCATTCAGAAACCTCTATCAGGACTTCTAACCCCCCGACAATGAAAAGACACTATATCATAACAGCTATTACATTTATCCTGTCACTTACCGCCCTGCGAGATGTATCGGCCCAGACAGGCTATCTCCCCTACTCGTTCCACTTTTACCAGCAGCTTAATAAAGAGATCTATAACAAGAACACAAGAGTGCACAGTTCTTTAAAACCCTTTTATATAAAAGAAGACAGTATTATTACCTATGCTATCGACTCTTTGCTAAACCAGGGTGTTGATAGCGTTAGAAAAGGCTGGGTTAACAGAAAACTCTTCAATGAACACCTCTTTCAGGTAAACAAAGACGACTACACTTTCTATGGCGATCTTCTTCCAGACTTCATCATCGGGCGCGACTTCTCCGGAAAAAAAACTACATGGCAGAATACCAGAGGATACCAGTTCGGCGGGACAGTCGGCAAAAAGTTCTCCTTTTATACCAGTGGATACGAGAACCAGGGCAAATTCCCCAAATACTATCAGGATTTTTCCGAGAAATATGGCATTGTTCCAGGCCAGACCAATGAATTCTTCGGAACTCGGCAAGAACAAAAAGACTGGCAGTATGTAACCGCCAATATATCGTACACGCCTGCTGACTTTATCAATATATCGTTGGCCTATGATAAGATCTTTATAGGTGACGGATACCGTTCACTCCTGCTTTCAGACGCTTCGTCTCCTTATCCATTCATAAAAGTGACAGGGAACTACAAGAATATTCAATATACAGGAGCATGGGCGCTCCTGCAGGACCCCTTTGCTCCAAGATATTCCGATCTAACAGGGAACAGAAGAAAAGGCGCTGCTTTTCATTATCTCGACTGGAATATAACCAACAGGTTATCATTAGGCTTCTTTGATGCCTTAATCTGGGAAGTAAAGAACGAAGCAGGCAGTAAAAACGGCTTAAAAGCTGAGTATATTAACCCTATTATCTTTCTAAACTCTGCAATTTCTTCAGGCAGTGAAAACTCAGTAGTGGGCTTCACCGGCAAATATGAAGTATTAGATCAAACAACACTTTACGGGCAGTTCGTTCTCGACGGCTTAAAAAAGGATTCCAAAGATCGCTGGGGAGTGCAGGCTGGAATAAAAGGTGCAGGTCTTGCGGGCGCCGAAGCTTTAACCTATATACTCGAATACAATACAGTAAAGCCATATACATTTGCTCAAACAAACCGGCTAATAAGCTACGCTCATTATAACCAACCCCTGGGCCATTTATATGGGGCAAACTTCAGAGAAATGCTTGGCATATTAGGATATACCTATAAACGGTTCGGCTTTACAGGCGAAGCCCTTTACTCACGGTATGGACTTGACAAAGACGGCGTGAACTATGGGAAAGCTATATTTAATACAACCAATATTGGCGATGCAGGAACATCAACAGGACAGGGTTTAAGTACCGATCTTTACTATCTCGACGGAAGGGTTTCATACCTGCTCAATCCAAAATACAATCTTCGATTCGAGATTGGAGGAGTGTTCAGAAAAGAGAAAAACGATCTCACAGATAACAACACATCCTGGATTACACTAGGGTTTCGCAGCTCTTTCAGAAACCTGTATCAGGACTTTTAGGAGTAGCTAAAATTTCAACAATGTGCCATCGCAGCCTTTCTGAAGAACTGACCTCTGCGTTCAATTGGTGGTTTCCCAGATCTGGTCTCGCATATGGAAAACATAACCCAGAAACCAGTGAAGTCTTTTCATTACATCGAAAATACCAGGTTTTTTGGAGTTAGTAGTACGCATGCTAAATAGTCAAGTTTTAATGTTACCATATATTTAACAAATGTGATGAGTATCAATTTCACCAATACAAGTCACATTCTTTAATTCTTCATAAACCAAGCCCAATTTCAAAAAATCCACACAAAGAACCAATAATTAATTTAATTTTAATATAAAAAGACTATATTTGTTGCAACATTCTCAATTTATATGCATTTTACGCCTCTCCCAAAAAATACAGATTCACTTTCCTACCAGATCTATCTATTCTTTAAAATAAAATCTTAATTAATCTAAAACTCATAACGCAAATGAAGAAAGCGCTAATTACAGGTATAACAGGCCAAGATGGTTCTTATTTAGCAGAACTTTTGTTAAAGAAAGGTTACGAAGTTCATGGCATCAAACGCCGTAGCTCATTATTTAACACAGATCGTATCGATCATCTGTATCAAGACCCGCATGACACTGACGTAAGGTTTGTATTGCATTATGGTGATTTGAGTGATTCTACGAGCCTTATCCGTATTATCCAGCAGGTGCAGCCGGATGAGATTTACAACCTTGGGGCTATGAGCCACGTTAAAGTAAGTTTTGAAACTCCAGAATACACTGCAAACGCAGATGGTATTGGTACCTTACGGATTTTAGAAGCTATTCGTATTCTGGGACTGGTGGAAAAAACTAAAGTTTATCAAGCATCCACTTCCGAACTGTACGGCTTGGTACAAGCAGTTCCACAATCAGAAACAACTCCGTTCTATCCTCGTTCTCCATATGCTGTCGCTAAAATGTATGCTTACTGGATTACAGTTAATTATCGCGAAGCTTACGGCATGTATGCTTGCAACGGGATTTTATTCAATCATGAAAGCCCGTTGAGAGGAGAAACATTTGTTACCCGTAAAATCACACGTGGCACTGCGAAAATTGCTCTAGGGATGCAGGATAAACTATACCTTGGAAACCTTGACGCACGCAGAGATTGGGGTCATGCAAAAGATTACGTAGAAGCAATGTGGTTAATTTTACAACAAGAAAAGCCAGAAGATTTTGTCATAGCAACTGGTGTTACAACCACAGTACGTGACTTTATTAAAATGGCTTTTGCTGAAGTTGGTATCACTTTAGAATTTAGAGGCGAAGGCGCCGATGAAAGAGGATATATCGTGTCTTGTAGCAACGAAAAATACCAGGTAGAGATTGGCAAAGAAGTAGTAGCAGTTGATAAAAAATACTTCCGTCCAACAGAAGTTGATCTGTTAATTGGTGATCCAACAAAATGTAAAGAAAAATTAAAATGGGCCCCGAAATATGATCTTGCTGGATTGGTTAACGACATGATGACTTCTGATGTACAGCATTTTGAAAAAGAGCGTATGTTAAAAGACGCGGGTTATTCAGTAAAGAATCAATTCGAATAAGCATTTATATATGCTTCCAAAAAAAAGGATTATCTCAATTGATATTTCAAGTGGCACTTATAAAGAATTTGTAAGTGCCATTCTGAATTACGCAGCAAACAAAACATCGTCATACGTTTGCGTGGCCAATGTTCACATGGTCGTAGAAGCATACGAATCTCCGGAGTTTGCTGCATTAGTTAATAATGCCGACCTGGTTACACCCGATGGAATGCCAATAGCGAAAGCCATGAATACCCTATATGGCTATGAACAGGACAGAGTCGATGGGATGAGTCTTTTGCCTGTATTGCTAGAGGAGGCATCAGCCAAAAATCTTTCCGTTTACTTTTACGGTGGCTCGCAAGCTACATTGGATGCGACAAAAGATTACATTGGAATCCATTATCCAAACTTAACAGTTGCAGGCATGTATTCTCCTCCTTTTCGCCCCCTAACCAGTTCAGAGAATGAAGAGATTGCTAATAATATAATTGCATCAGGTGCAAATATTGTGTTCGCGGTTTTGGGATGCCCAAAACAAGAAAAATGGATGGCCTCAATGCGCGGAAAAATACCTGCCGTGATGTTGGGAATTGGAGGTGCTTTGCCGGTTTTAGCAGGCCAACAAAAACGGGCACCAGAGTGGATGCAAAAAAACAGTCTGGAATGGTTGTACAGATTAGCTCAAGAACCAAAAAGACTATTTAAAAGGTATTTTAAAACCAATACTATGTTTATATACCTTATGGGAAAAGAAATACGAAAAAAGACAAGAGGGTAAAGACTGATAATGAAAAAATCAGCGAAAATATATGTTGCAGGCCACAACTAGAATTGTACGAGGCAGCCCCATATTGTCATAACTGAGAGACAAATTGATACAAAAATACTACAACCCATATCAACAAAGCTAAACTTGCAGTTGACGGGGTTGCATATTTATACCGTCGTTGACGAAAATAGATAGCGTTACAATATGACAACAAGAACAGCGAGAATAGAACGTAAAAACATAATTGGATAATGATAAGAGACTTTAATGGAGATTCCGGAGATGCTGACCCCGTACCGGGCATACTGACCCCCTAATTTGGCTTTGGCCCTTAGATTCTGAAGGCCTGACAATTTTACCTTTTTTTTCTTAGACTTTCACCTTTAAGTTCAATTCGGTAAGCGGTATGTACCAACCGGTCGAGTATGGCATCAGCAATCGTCTCTTCACCGATCACATCATACCAGCTTGCCACCGGCAGCTGGCTGGCGATGATAGTAGATTTGCGACTGTGCCTGTCTTCTATGATTTCCATCAGGTCCATTCGTTGCTGCTGTTCCAGGTGAGTGAGTCCGAAGTCGTCCAGAATAAGCAGTTCCGTGCGTGAAAGCTTTTCCATAAACTTATAGATACTTCCGTCAATGCGGCTCATCTTCGTGCGCAGCAGTAACTTCTGCAGGTTATAATAAGCCACTTTATATCCCTGTGCACAAGCCTGGTGCCCCAGGGCAGAAGCCAGAAAGCTTTTACCGGCACCTGAGGCCCCGCTGATCAGAACGGCATCTCCACTGGAGAGATAAGTTCCCATGGCAAGGTCCGTAATCAGTGAACGGTCAATCCCCCTGGAGGCATCCATGTTCAGTTCTTCCACAGAAGCCCGGTAGCGGAAGCCAGCATTTTTAAGCAGACGGTCAAAGCGTTTTCCGCTGCGCTGTTCCTGCTCGGCCTGCAGCAGCAGTTGAAGGCCCTCTGAGAGGTTCAGTTCGTGATGGCGGCGGGTTTCCATCAGTACCTGCCAGCTGCGGCACATTCCATGCAGGCGCAGCTCTTTGAGTTGTGTTTCGATTTGCATATTAAAAGTGAATAGTGGATTGTATATAGTATTCTTTTCCTCTGATATTGTTATGGGCAGGAAGCGGCTGTTCAATGGCCTCCTCCTGCAGGTAGAGCGTCATATTGTTTTCCAGTATTTTCTGGATGGCCTTATAGGAGCAAATGCGGTGCTGCAGGGCAATACGGCAAACACGGGCGAACTTTTCAGGATCGGTGTTCCGGTATAAACGAAACAGGCCATCACAGGTACGGTACAACTGCTCGGGATACCGGTCCTGCTGAAAAATGATCTCAAGGAGGCGGTAGAGGTCTTCCGACTTATAACGGGCCCGCTCCAGATAATATTCCGGACTGCGGTTCAGCCAGGCCTGATTAGCCGAACTCAGGTGTTCCTTTACCGAAGTATATCCCCCGCTGTAGCTTCTGATATGGACAGCCACCTGTTTCCCTTCAGCATAGATAGAGACCATACTGCGGGTATAGATCACCTTTACTTTGGAACCGATCAGGGCATAGGGCACACTGTAAAAGTGCTTCTGAACACTGAC
>DALYUO010000031.1:19057-21975 GCA_031981225.1 Pararcticibacter sp. | reverse complement strand
CTGGCGATCTTGGGCTCACAATAGTGTTTCAGTTCAAAGTCCTGCCGGGGGAGCTCAGATAGTAACGGCTTTTCAGCGGCCAGGAAGCGTTCTTCCCTGCAGTAGTCCTTCCGCTGCATGCGGGTCTGGTTATGTTCCCGCACTTTTTCCCTGATGGCCTGATTTAGAGAAGCCAGATCGAAGAACTGCCGGTTGCGCAGCCGGGCATACACTCTGGTATAGAGCAGCTTTACCTGGTTCTCAACCAGACTTTTATCGCGGGGACGGCCCGGTCTTGCAGGCACGACCGACATCTGATAATGATTGGCAAAGTCTTCCAGGCTCTGGTTGACCTCCGGCTCATACCGGTTTGCCTTGACGATAGCAGACTTAAGGTTGTCGGGTACCAGTACCCGGGGCACCCCGCCCAATTCCTTCAGGCAGCAGGAAAGGGCATACAGAAAGTCGCCGATTCGCTGAGAGGGTACAGCCATAGCAAAGGCATAATCAGAAAAAGGAAGGCAGGCTACAAACAACTGGCAACTGATGATCTCCCCGGTCTGGCGGTCTGTATAACTGATCTGTTTGCCGGCGAAGTCGACAAACAGCTTATCGGCAGGTTCATGGCTTAATACAGATGTGGGTTTACGGGCAACAAGCTGCTGATGAAGATGAAAGCAGAACTGAGAGTAGGCGTACCCCTGGGGAAAGCCCCGGATATATTCATCCCACAACAGCTTTCTGGTAACCCCCGTTTTTTTAAGCTCTTTGGAGAGATGTTCCAGCTTTCCTTTAAAATGAATATAACGGGGATCTTTGTAAGCAGGGTTACCGGAATGGAAACGGGTTTCCAGAACAGGATCCTCCAACTGAAGCAGTTCCTGCGGGTCCAGGGCAGCAGACTGAAGCTTGGCAAGGTAAGACTTCACCGTGTTCTTGCTGATGTTCAGCGTTCGTGCGATGGCCTTAATCGAATAGCCCTGGGTGTGTAAGCGTAATAGTTGTTTTATCTGACTCATGGGTCTTGGTTTTCCGGCCATCAGCGATCTTCTTTTTTAATAAATTGGATCACTAAGTATAACCAAAACCAAAGTTAGAGGGGTCAATATGCTCCGGTAAAGCCTTCCCTTTAATCATATCAAGGGGGTCAACATGCTCCGGTACGCATTGCGCCTATCTCCTAGAGGGGGTCAGCATCCGCCGGAATGGCAGGCGATTCTGTTGAATTAAGCCGCATTCCTATGCGCTATTCTAACCGCTTTTGAGGGGTCAACATGCTCCGGAATATCCACTTTAAAACTAATAACTTTGACTTATTGAGAATTTTCGCCGCAACTCAAGTTCTATTAATACATTCTTTTAGTCACCTTGATTTGTCTTTCCCATCTTGGTTGAAAATACTTGGAAGGTTCCCAGGTGTACCTATGTTCTTTGTGATGAGTGGATTTTTAATATCTGCATCATTAGAAAGGAATGCCAGCTTGAAAAATTATTTTAAAAATAGAGCGCTGCGAATTTATCCAGGACTCTGGCTGTGTATCATCTTAACTGTTGTAGTGATATCCGTGGTTGGAAATATCAATTTCTTTAATGTTGAGCTGCCAAAATGGTTATTAACCCAAATGATTGGTATAATCTATACACCAACCTTCTTAAATCATTATGGGTTTGGCTCGTATAATGGGAGCCTTTGGACGATTCCAATCGAAATACAGTTTTATATTGTCCTCCCAATAATTTACTTCCTTATACAACTAATTTCAAAAAAAGAAGTCAACAAAACAATATTCATCTTTTTTACCTTCCTCTTTTTTACGGTATCCACATACTTTGTTCTAAAGTACTTTTCTAATCCAGATTTGGCCACCGAAACAAGAGCTCAAAAACTGTTACGGTACAGCTTTATACCACACGTCTACCTATTTCTTTTCGGGGTTGTGCTTCAGAGATTGAAGGCATACAATTGGAATATCATTTTTGGAAAAGGCTTTTTATGGGTAGCTGTCTATTTGCTCATTTCTTATATTTCTCCAGAAAGCTATGAAATGAAAATTGTATCTAACTTGATTTTAGCTATAACCGCTATTTCAATTGCATACACTTATCCTGGTGTCGCAAATAAAATTTTGCATGGAAACGACATCTCTTATGGTGTCTATATTTATCATGGCTTAGTTATCGGAGTTTTTGTAGAGCTAGGATTTCTGCGGAATCCATCTTACGTTTTTGTGATATTTATTACCACTTACCTGTTAGCATACTTCTCTTGGATTCTAATTGAGAAGCCATCAATTAGACGAAAGAAGAAAACCATTCACGATGTTAGTAAGATTGAATCTAATTAACATCGTTCTGCTCATTTTAGAACAAAATAAGATAAGAGGTTATTATACTGAAAGTGATTGATAAATTTCATTTAACTGTTCAGTAATCGTAGTAACATTGAAATCTTTCTCAACAATCAAATTCGCGTTCGCAGACAATGTCGAGCGTAAATCAGAATTGATAATTAGGTTCCTTAATTTGAAAGAAAGTGTTCCGGTATCGCCAGGTTCAAATATCAAAGCATGTTCACCATCTACAAAGAAATCTAAAATACCTCCTACTGGGGTAGAAATTACCGGTATTAAATATGCCATGGCATCAAGGACGGCCATTGGCAGTCCTTCTGCGTAACTGGGTAAGCAAAAAATCGAAGCGGATTTAAACATCTTGTCCTTTTCAGAATTTGCTATCCAACCAGGAAACAAAATTCTATCAGCAAGCCCCATAGTTTCTGCCATTTTTTTTCCGTCCTCAATTTCACCATTTCCGGCAAGGACTAGCTTCCAATCCCCGAACTCCGATGCGATATCGTTGAATGCAACTATTAAATCTCTAAAACCCTTCCTCTCATTAAGAGTACCAGCGAACAATATCGTCTTTTCCCTATTCAAAGG
>DALYUO010000031.1:16231-19047 GCA_031981225.1 Pararcticibacter sp. | reverse complement strand
GACAAGGATTATAAACAACAGCAAGATTGACAGAATCGCCTATATACTTTTGAGTCTCACTTGCCCAATATTCAGACAGAACGATAACTTGATCCGCGTGTCTGAATAAGAAAGAATACAGCGGTTTAAATTTACCATTGATTGTTGTGTTAACTGAGAAAGAATGAAAATGAATGATCACCTTTCTTCTAAATAACATGGAAGGAAGAATAAAAAAACACTTTCTAAAAGCTGAGGCAGGCTCGCTTAAATGAACGTGGATAATTTGATAAGAAGGTAAATAATACAAAAATTGAGAAAACCCTTTAAAAAAATATCCTAATTTCAAAATGGAGCTTTTATCTATCTGAGTTTCTATCCACTTACAACTCCAATTATTCCAAAAGCTCGTCGTCGTATACTGATTTATTACCGCTGTAATCCCGCCGCGAGTTTTCCTGCTGGGGGCCACTACCAGAACTTTATGTCTACCCATTTAATTTAATTACTTTAGCCGGATTTCCAACAACCACTGCGTTGTCTGGCACGTCTTTAACTACAACGCTGCCTGCTCCAATTGTGACATTATTGCCAACCCTAATATTTCCAATTATTACTACATTCGCACCAATACTAACATTATCACCTATACGCGGACTTCCGCCACCAGGCACAGAGTTTCCTATAGTTGTATTTTGCCTTACAGTAACGTAATTACCAATAACCGTATCTGAACTAATGATAAGCCCCTGACCATGAAATACATTAAATCCAAAGCCTATTATTGTCGTGTCGGGGATATCTATACCAAGCACATAATTAAATAAAACTTTATAATACGCCCTGTAAATTTTGCCAAACTTCTTTCCAAAGCCTGATCGCTTTGAAATGGAGTTGGACTTCCTGAAGCATTTAATAAAAAAACGCCCCTTAGTGTTAGAGCCGATTACTGTTAGCTCTTCAGACAAGTTATATTTTATATCTGTTTTATCATCAATCATCTTGCTTACATAATAAAAGCTGTTCTAATACTTTTATGATTAAAATGAGTTAGGAAAAACAGAAAGTCTTTTGCGAATGCAGTTTTACTTGCATTGAATTTATATTTTAACTCTCTCAAACAAAAAACATATATCCATAATTCAATTTCAGATGCCACTGCATCGCTAATATCAAATCTATTTTTAAGATGCCTTAAATAGTTTCTAAGCTCCTTCACAACTGTTTTTAGTGTCGCAGAATTGGTCTTATCTCCTATGATATATCGTAATATCTTATAATCAATTTCGAACCCTAGATTTTTTTTAAGGTAGTCTATGGATAGGCTAGACATATTGTCAATCTGAACTCCATTATATAGCCGGTTAATACTACCATCTGTAATACGATAGTGCAATAGATATTCATCTGTACTTACGCATTTTACGCCTTTTGAATATAACCTGAGCCACAATTCCCAATCTTCGATATGTAAAGCGGTGCCATCATCCCGATAGTGGTTTTTCTTTAGCAAATCTGCGACTACCATTACAGCTGGGTGACGGACAGTATTTTCGAAAGGCTGGATATAAGGAGGCGTCTCTTTTAACCTGCAAAAAAAAGATGGTTTTTTAATTTGGCCTGAAAGGTACAAATACAGCGTACGACCACCTACGATACCCACGTCAGGATGCCGGCTGAAATATTTAAGCTGAGTTTCAAATCTATTGGGTAATGCAACATCATCTGCGTCCATCCGGGCAATGTACTTACCCTTCGCAATATCAACACCTTTATTAAGTGTTTTAATAAGTCTTAAGTTAACCTCATTTTTTACATAAACAATTCTGCTATCGCTATATGAAAGAATGATCCCTTCGCTATTATCATTGCTGCCATCATTAATAATAATGAATTCAAAATCCTCAAATGATTGTGCAAGAATACTATCAATAGCTTCACGGAGAAATTTTTCTCCGTTGTAAACGGGCATTACTACAGAAATCGTCACCATAAATTATTATTATCGCATTAGAAATGTAAACATTGAAATTATCATTGAGGGTCATGTCAAATCGAAATACGTCTCCTAATAGCCTTCAGCATGTAACTCATCTGGATTCTTTTACGAGCATGCCAAGGTAACCATGATGATGAAAAATGATGTATGCATATGGTATTTTTTGATCGGATAAATTCGCCGGTTTCGAATAGGCGTGCAGAAAAATAATCAACTGGGTAAACATAGATCGAATCTCCCAATAACTGCAGCTTATTATTGAAAAGCAGTCCCAAGTCAAGCAGTAGCCCGGTTAAAATATGTGTGTTGGGGGTATCATTATATAGACCCGGCGAGACTATAAAATCTTTATCAGCATATTGGTTAATAAAGGCTTGAATAAAAGGATTATTGCTTTCAGAGCCAATAACTGCGGTACCCACATGTTTGGCACCCTCTAAGCCAAAAAAAACTTTATGTTCAAGGAAAGCATCAAATGATTTAATTACCTCAACATCGGTATCTAAATAAACCCCACCGTGCGTTAGTAAAGCATGAAGCCTGACATAATCTGAAACAAATGCATATTTTTTTTCCGCATAAGCCTGTTTGGTAAAAATAAAACTATCTACGTCGAATTGATCTTCGTTCCATTCCATAATTTGATAATCAGGCATTTTTTTAGTCCAATCATCTATGTAATTTTGCACGTCTTGTGGTTTCTTTTTATTTCCAAACCAGCAGTAGTGGATAATCTTAGGAATCATTTTTTGTTAATTTAATTAAGAAAGGATTAAAAGAATAACAGCATAAAATGAATAATGCTAATGCTGGTGAAGCCACCGCGAGAGAATTATTT
>DALYUO010000031.1:11682-16221 GCA_031981225.1 Pararcticibacter sp. | reverse complement strand
GACAAAACAAGCTAGTACAAAAAATTTCTGAAACGGTTGGTATCCGCTCAATATTCTCTTAAATAGTTTCGAAAACCAGATCACTAATAATGTGGTAAAAATAGCTCCATATTTTAATAAAAAAATAAGCCAAAAGTTCTCAATTGTTATGAGATTCAGTTTAAACACTCTTTTATTAATATCAGCCTGAGAAATTCCTAGCGATAGATCTGATATATTTTGATTTGTAAAAAGCTCCAGTGCATCAATTCTTGCCTGAGAGCTGGATTCATCGAACAGCCCCATCTCGAGCAGCCTTTGTCCCCAATTAAGTAAAAACATTAAACTAAGTACACCGATAGCACCAAAAACGGTAAATCGCATTATGTATGATTTCTCTCTTACAGTGATTTTGTTGTTATAAGCATAAGAATGATAACTAAATACTGCAAATAATACTACCCACCCCACTATTGAACTTCTTGTATTAAAACATAATATAGCTAAGTAGCCCAATGCCCATAAAACATATTTATATTTTATTTTTATTGAGGTGATAAGTATAAAACTCATAATTATAGAGACACACAAAGCATTTTGCAATGGATGATTAATGAGTGCCGAGCTTCTAAATTCCTCTGTTTTTATCAGCTCAGTAACTCTTTCATCGACAAATTGACTAAATGGGAATATATTTACGCTAAAAACCCGCTCAAATATTGCCCATAAACATTCTATTACATAGAATGTTAATATTAAGCTTCGAAATGACAATATGCTTTCTATGTTTTTTACAATTACCTTCCCTTTATAAATAACTACAGGAACTAGTGCGGATACAAGTACAGGTATTAGAAGACAGTTAATTATTGTTGAAAAGAACGCTGTCTTGTCTGTCAATCTTTGAACAATAATCAGAACGAAAATTATAATAAGCAGTTCAAACTCTATCCTTTTGTCGTTTTTAAGCCATTCTATTTTACCCGTCAGTATTTTATATATAAAGTATGTGATAAGGAGAAAAGCGGCTGGTAAAATTGACTCTAGTACAGAAGTAAGAGAATTAACATCCCAACCAAAAAAAAACAAAACATTAACCCCAAGGTATAAAAGTGAAACAATTGTCACTTTGAAAAATGTTCTTTGTGACATTTTATTATGTTTTTTGCATTTTTTTAAACCTTTTTAATATATTAAGCACTTCAAATAATCTAAAGTGTCGATTAATCAAACACCAGATATAAAGTTTAGTGGGCCAACTTAAAAATGGATTGGAGTAAATAGGTAAGCGTTCGTCTTTAAATCTTTCAGCATATTCATGCCTGGCATAAGAACCATAAAGAAACATTTCTCCCAATACAAAAACTTTAAAGTGCTGTATAGATTTTTCAAGAACTGCTAAATCACCAAATTTTGCATTAATGATTTTAAGCACATTAAACAAGCTGTTAAAACTTTTTTCTCCTCTAACCGCTATTGCCGAATTATTATGCTGGACATAATGAACATACCCTTTTGATAGGCTGCTTATGGTAGTAGCATTATAAACAACCTGTAACATAGTAACCAAATCTTCACAAAATGTTATACCGTCTGGATATCTTATATTATTATCAATATAGATACTGTGACGAATTAACTTATTCCAGGAAGCCCCGTGGAGTCTTCCCTCTAATAATCTTTGCATACAAGAAAATCTATCATCTTCTGTATTTTGTGTTTTAAAAACTGAATTCGAACCAGTTTCAATGTAATAGCCTGCAATCACCACGTCTGCATTAGATTTTTTTGCGTGGGTATACATATCATATAGCATATCACCATCTACATAGTCGTCAGCATCAATTTGTATAGAATAAATACCTGACGCGTGTCTGACGCCTACATTTCTAGTGTTGCTCACCCCTTTATTTTCCTGGTGGAACACCTTAACGCGATTGTCACGCTTTGAATACTGCTCACAAATTTGCCCACTATTATCCTGGCTACCGTCATTTATTAGCAGCAGTTCAAAATCTGTAAGAGATTGTGATAGAATACTATCAATACAACGACTTAAAAATGCCTCTGCGTTGTATATAGGTACTATCACACTTATTAATGGCATCTTCATAAATTAGTTTCCAAGAAGCCGATAGATTCTTTTCTTTTACTTTTCAAGATAGAATTTACCTTATTCCAATCAAAATTGTTAAGATTCTCAATGTCAAGATCCTCAACTGCACTAACTAATCTATCCTTCAAATCAAACATTTCCAGTAGAGATTCAAACCTTGCTAATCCTCTGGCCTTATTGCCTACTACTAAGAAAGGCTTATTAAAAATAATAGAAAACACACAAGCATGGAAAGAATCTGTAACCACAAAATCAGCATCATAAAATCCGCGGAGCCATTGCTCTACCGGAGGTTGTATCCGCTCTTCTAACGGGGCACTAACACTTTCTATTTTAGAATTTACCCGAAAAGGGATCAATGCCTTTTCTGCAGCGACTTTATCAATCAAACTGTTTTTTTCACAAGTGTCATCTAATATGTAATTTAACAGTGTGCCATTGCTTCGACCGATACCTGAGTTATTAACTATCTGCATATAATCATTTGCGTCAAGTAAAAAGGTAGGATCTAGCACATGCATAGCGTCTATACCAAAATGCTCTTTACATAATTTTACACCAGATGTCTCTCTTGCCGAAACTGCATCAAATTTAGATAGCAAACGGCCACACTTCTCAGTTTGCTCCTTGTTATATTCCCACTCAGCTGTCCCAAAAGACGGCGCGTATGACAATCTTTTGATATTCCATGTACTAGCGAACTCTAAATAAGCATTTTCGATTTTGCCATAATACATGGGGCGCCACACCTGGTCACTCCCTACAACAATAGCATCAAAACTATTTTTGGGCAGCGTGTAAAGATTATTAATTTCTAATCTATGAATATACTTTTCAATAAACGGCTGTGTAAACTTGCTAACTATTGGATATGCTTTATTATAGCTTTCTTCAACAAAAATGTCCTCATTTCTCTTTAACTTCCATATTATCCTCCTGGGGTACAACTGTATTTTTTGTAAAAGACTTAATTTTTTATATGGACTTCTATCCATCACCACTGCCTCGTGTCCTATACTTTCCAAAACGGTCTGAAGGGCATAAGCCTGCAAAATCCCTCCATAGTTAGTATGAAGCGGCAATGTGAGAATCCCTACTTTCATATTATTTACCAAAAAGTTTCTTAATTCCCTTTATCTTATTTTCACCTACAAATTGCTTCAGTGCTTCTTTCGTTTTACCTTTTACATCCTGGTCAATATTCATCATAACTTTTAAAGCCTCCGCTTCTTGTTCGCTTTCGGTGAATACTTCGAATAATATTGGCTTTTCAGTAATTCTATTATTAAAGAATTTATCCATCTCTTTACTAACCTCTTCCTTACTCTCAGCAGATATATATTCAAAGCCGAGGTCTTGCGCATAATGCCTGGCAAGTTGCCTAGACTTATTGCCAAAATGGCCCGCAGCGGCTACAAATTCGTCTGCATCATCTCCTAAACTAGATGCTACGTGTTTGTACTGCCTGAACTCCGTTCCTTTCCCGTTATTGACTAATAAAATACGAATATTATTTCCGACATGCCTATTACCCAATACATTCATATCATAAAAGAATGCCAAGTCGCCAATAACACAAAAATAGAGTTTGTTTTTATTGGCAAATGAAGCACCTACTAAAGTTGACAGACCTCCGTCTATACCAAAACCGCCCACGTTCGAAGCTGATGTTACTGTATCAGGCAACTCAAAGAAATTCCATGAGCGCAAACTATTAAGAATACCGAAATGTAATGTGGAGCCGTCCGGTATACGATTAGCCATTTTCGAGGCTAGCCATACATTAGAAAAAGGAATTTCAGGCATTTTGGCATATAGTTCGTCCACCTTTGCTTTACATTCTCTAAGATATGAGTCGCTTTGGGCTTCATGGCCCTTTGTATAATGTTCAAAAAACACACCTTCCGGCATTTGGAAAACATACTTTAATTTACGGTACGTATCCCGAAGCTCTCCATCATCGCCTACTCTCCAAATTTGTTTGCCTTTTAGAGCCAAATTATAATAATCTCCGGTTATTTCGCCAATGCTAATAACAATATCAGGAACAAGAGAAGTGTCTAAAACGAGCTGGCAGCCGGGTAATGCAGCCAAAACCCTGAATTTACCTTTATAGCCACTGGTGTGATCACAAAGTACAACAGCGTTATTTGCAAAGCAAAAAGCATCTAAAATGGATTCATCTTCCTTTTTAAAATTGGCGTGAGACCCTATGAATATGGCAATCCTTCCGCTTAATTTAGGCAAATTCCGAGTCGTCGTAAATCGTTCGATTTTCCTTACAGCAGGAAGTTCTAGAGTATTGTAAGATGTATTGTAGGTTGTTGGTAGATTAATATGCACCGGGCCTCCTCCATGGCGGCTTAGCGCTAATATTGCCTTATTTACTTTTATCTCGCAATCCCAAATATCATCATCATCTTTCACTATAGGCAATGTCACAC
>DALYUO010000031.1:6278-11672 GCA_031981225.1 Pararcticibacter sp. | reverse complement strand
CACACTATAATTAACCACATCATTTGGGCCGGAGCTCCTGTCAATTATCTGTGCAATATGATGCCCAACTTTTGAAACAGCCTGAGTTGAGGTGATAGCTAATATGGGGAGTTTTCGGTAAAATGCTTCTGTCAATCCCGGAAAATAATTCCTTGAAGCAGTCGCTCCTGTACAACTTATTATCACTGGCTCGCCCGATTCAGCCGCTAAGCCACAGGCTATGTAAGCAGCAGACCGCTCGTCAACTGAAGAATACATCTCAAAATAAGGATCATTTTGCATACTTACAACTAGAGACATATTTGTGGTGCCTGGAGATGCAATTACCTTCCTAATACCATATTCCTTTAATAATGCTATTAATATCTGAGCATTTTTTTCATCTGAATAATGATTTGCCATAATAGTATCTTTTAATTTTTAACGAATCTGTGTATTAGATAATTTAGCTTTTGTTTAAATCCCTTAATTTCATTTAAGGGTGTACGTTCCTTTGTCTGTTTATCTTTGAATGCTTCTAAATTCCAATTTATTGCATCAAATTGTCCATTAATCAAAAAGTCAGCCAGGCAACTCTTCAATCCTTCTTCAACAGGTTTAAATGTTGTGATATCAATAAACCTTTCAATTTTACTATTGTTAAACCTCCTGTTATAAAGTCTGTCATAAATAACCTGGTAATTGGCAGGATGAACTTTATTAAATTCGTCTAGTTCATTTAATAAGACTTTAGGTCGAAATCCTAATTTGGTTTCTAAAACATCTAAATAAATTGCTAAGACCTCATACCACTCAATTTCTCGGTTTAAAGTTATATGAAATGCCTCACCCAATGCCTTTGATTTTCCGAGAATGCTAACAATTCCTCTTGACACATCTAGACCGTATGTTAATGTAGTTATCTTAGAACTAATGTCTTTAGAAAATACAATGGTCCTGCCTTTTAATGCTCTATACAACCATGCTTCTTTTTCAAGAACACCTAATTGCAGCCTGTTTTCACTATAACTAATATATGGTCGTATAATAGTCCAGTTATCTTTACCTGAATTTTTTAAAATGTCCTCCTGCCTTGCTTTTGTCAAAGCATATTCATCTGTTGTCAGATATTCTTCGTCTTTTGAAACATCAAGCAACCTGTCAGATTCTTCGGTTAAAGGGATTTCAGAACTGGCATATACCCGAGCAGAACTTAGAAAAACATATTGTCCGGCTGCATTTAGTAATAAATTTATTCGGCTTTTAAACTCGGCCGTGGTGTAAACCATGAAATCAACAATCACATCCCACTTCTGGCTTAAATTTGATTTAAGGAAATTAGCATCCCGGGCATTGCCATGTATATAATGTATATTGCCGAGAGACTCTCTTTTAGTCCTAGTTGTTACGCAAATTTCATGTCCTTCTTTTCCAAGAAGTTCAACCAAGTGCGTCCCCATAGCTCCCGTTCCACCCAAGATCAATATTTTCATGAGAATTTTGAATTTATTTTATTTAAAACCTTAAGCTTAAATATATCTTTAATTTTATTTCTCGTTTCCTTGTCTAAGCCAATAAAGTACATGCTTACCGAAGCAAAAACAACACTAGAGAGACCACTAATACATGAGAATAGAAAGCCAATTGGCAACATCCACTTAACTAAGTAAGATAAGGTCATAGAAACTATCGACACCAGCAGAATAGGCAATAACACGTTTATGGAAAATGGACGCAAGGATAAGCCAATTAGTCCTCGCACTATTATCAAACGAACCACAAGCATGATCAGATTTGCAACTATAGCCACTATAAAAACAGAAGCCGCATTTCCTCCCATTTTAAGAATAATCCAGGATGCGATAAATATTCCTATCTGAATAATTCCAAGAGTAAGTTCATAGCCTCTCATCCTTCCAGGCGCCCTTGCAGCAGTTGCTATTGGTAAACTAATAGACATTATTAGCGACTCTATTAGGGCTAATCGTGTAAACAACACAGAATACTCAGGCGGATGTTTCAGCCATAAATTTAAAATCGTTTCCATTTCAATATAAAATGGCAGTGCAAAAACCCACATCAAAAAAAAAGTAATTTTAGAACCGCTAAATAATAGTGTAAACATCTCTTGCTTATTTCCTAAAGCGTAAGATTTAATTAACGGCGGATAAAGCCCTGTATTGAAATTATTCGAAAACAAATTAATCTGCGAGGTAATATTAACCGATATTGCCCGTGCCGCAACAACTACCGGATTGAAGAATTGATTGACCAAAATAGTTACTGCTTGATTTCGCCCAACTGTCGTTATCTGCCCAAACAATGTCCAACCCGTAAATCCCAGTACTTCTCTGAAAATAGTTTGATCCCAATAAAACTTCCGAAACTGACATTCCGGATATTTTCGGCTACATATTATTAAATAGCAAAAAAAATTAATGATCGACACAACTAAAAGCAAAATACTATAGAGTCGTAGCTTGTCAAAGTCCACATAAATAAGCATGAACACAACTGCTAGCTTGAGCCCCGTTTCCAGGATAGACATATATGCATAGATATGCATGTCTTCATGGGCTATAATAATCGAAGTCAGCGGGGTAGTAACAATAGCGGCAACGAATGTAAAAACTGAAAAGTGATAGATCCAAACCGCCGTTTCGAACCTGCCTGGAGGTAACTTCAAATAATTGTCTACAAACCAAAGCCCTATGGTGTCTAACAGTATCAGTGAAAGAAAAGCAATTGATATATATATAGCTAGGTTTACAGTGAATGTTCTCTTTAACCGTTCAAAATCTCTCTGGCCTAGCGCAAAAGAAAAAAATCGCTGCGTTGCAGACGCCATTGTATTACTAAGAAAAGAAAAAAAAGATACAATTCCCCCAACGACAGTGTAAACCCCATAATCTTCAACACCAAGTACATCTAAGACGATTCTTACTGTAAAAAGACTAACAAATAATACCAATACCTGCCTGATATATAACATTAAGGTATTCTTCGCTATAGTTCTATTAGTGGACAATCTTAACTTTTATTAAATTATTAACTCCTATTTAAACTGACAAATCATCTACCTGTCTTTACTGTACATTGTTTTCTTTCGAAGGTGGGCATAGCACTGCCAGATCCTATTTAGTCTCTCTGCTAATTAATTTGGCTGTAGATTTAACTATATAGTTGTTCTTCTTAACAACGATCACAAGCCCCTATCAGCAGACTTATTTCAGTAAGTCTATTTGATCAAACGTTTCCAAAAGCTGGTCGTTCTCTTTTCATCCCCATACGTCCCATATCCATAACCATATCCGTAACCATATCCATAGCCATATCCATAACCCCCAGATGCCTGAATATCATTCACCACAATGCCAATATGCTTCATCTTTTGGTTGGCTCGCAAATCCTCAACAATGGACAACTGCTGCTTAAATGTATAATTTTGACGTACCAAATACATACAAAAATCAGCATGGCTAGCCAACAGCTGCGCATCAGTCACAATTCCAACAGGGGGCGCATCAATAATGATATAATCAAAGTCATTTTTAAAATTTTCAATCAATAACTCAGTTCGCTCACTCATTAATACCTCTGCGGGATTGGGAGGCACTGGCCCTGAACTCAATAGAAATAAATTTGGGTGAATTGATAAAGGCTTTACAATCTGATTCGGCATCAATGAATCATCAATAATATAATTCGTAAATCCAAGGTCATTTTGAATTCCAAGTTTACTGGAAAGGCCCGGTTTTCTAAGATCGAGCTCCATAAGTAATACCTTCTTATTTGACACCGCCAGAATATTACCTAAATTAATAGCTATAAACGACTTACCCTCACCAGACATACTTGATGTTAATAACAGTACCTTACCTTTATTATCCTCCTTAAAGAAAAATGAAAGATTGGTTCTCAAAGCTCTAAACTGTTCGGTAATCGCCGATCTGGAACTGTTTGCAACTACCAAATTATCCGCTTCATCATTATGGCTGATTTCTCCAATAATGGCAACTTGAGTCTGTTTGATAATATCTTGTTTGGATTGAATTTTATCATTTAATAATTCTTTACCATAAATTAATGAAATTGGGATTATAAGCCCAGCAATTAAACCCATCAGGTAGACCATTTTTCGCTTAGGCGAAAACGGCGAAACCTCCGATTTTGGTGGATCAATTGTCTTTGAATTCGCAATATTCGAAGTTTTGGAAATTGCAGTTTCCTCCGCCTTTTGCATCAAAAAGATATAAAGTTCCTGTTTAATTTGCTGCTGTCGTGCCAGATTTAAATAACTTCGTTCAATTTTCGGTACATCCTTAACTTGGCTTTCTGCCCGTTGCATTTGGCTATTTATCTTTTTCCTGGTAATCAAAAATCCATCCAGCGTAGTAACTAAATTAGATTCGATATCCGCTCTTGCGTTTTCAATCTCTTTATCAATTAATATAATACTGGGATGGTTTTCTGTCGAGCCAATTAACTTCCTTGCACGTTCTAACGTCAATTCATTATATTTTTCTACCGCCCCACTAAAGACTAAATCTGCTGGCACTAATGAACTTGGCAATACGCGTTTGTTTTTATCACTATCCTTCAAATATTCTTGAAGGCTCTTTAAAATGCTAATCTGTGTTTCAACTTGAGCCAATTCTTTTACGTATTCACTAGTCACTTGAACCAACTGCTTCGATTGCTCCGACATGTCAGCCAAACTGTTACGTTGCCTGAACCCTTGAATATTACCTTCTAAATCGCCTAACTCACTTCCAATATAAGCCAACCGATTTTGGATAAACTTTACAGTACTGTCTGCTACTTCATTTTTATCCTTTAAGTTGCCCTGAACGTATTTTTCAATCAACGTATACAAGATGTCCTCGCCTTTTTTAGGTATGGGATATGTTAGGTTTAAATCAATTATTGTAATCAATTTGTTTTTTACTTCCACGCTCAGCGCTTTCCTTAAATCCGCTACTTTAGCATCTATAGAAACAATATCAAAAGCATATTCTTTTACAAAAAACTTCACCTCGTTATTAGGCAAGATTTTAACATGGCCGACCTTAGGTAATTCGAATGTATTGTTGAAGCTAACAACTTTATCAAGATCTTTTGTATGAACTGCTAATTTATTATCCTTTAGTAAGGATATGTCAACACGAGTAGCAGCTATCGTGTCTGCTCCTTTTACGATTTTTACCAAAAAAGGAGCTTGGTATAGTTCGACATCTCTTAGCCTTCCTTTTCTATAATAAGTAATGTTTAACTGGAGATCATTCACTACTTGTTCCATTAGAAAGCGAGTTTTCAAAATTTCAGCTTCATTGTCAACCGTGCTTTTCCCCCCCAATAAACCGCCAAGACTTCCCAACACTTCAGAACTGCCGAACATGCCACCGCCTTTTTTTT
>DALYUO010000031.1:1114-6268 GCA_031981225.1 Pararcticibacter sp. | reverse complement strand
GTTAACTAAAACACGTGCTACAATATTATAATTTGGTGTGGCATATCTTAGATATAAAAAAGACAGCCCAAGGCCAATAACAGCGGACATAGCTAGCCAATACCATTTGGATAAAATAAGATATGTTACTTTCTTAAAATCAATCCCTTCTTCGTGCCCTACCTTCTGATTTTCTTCAAATATTGTATTCATGTATGTATTGATGGAGAATTTAAAATCTGGTAATTAACACAATTAATACGGAAACGATAGTACCAATTAAGGCATATGTCTGAGTCCTTGCCTGATTTAAGGAAGCCGCCTTACCCTTGTTTGGTTCAATATATAATACGTCGTTTTGTTTCAAATAATAATAAGGACTATTGAAGAGGTTCTTGCTATTTAAATTTAATATAGCGAACTCCTTATTCCCATTATTATCCCTTATTAGTTTAACATTTTCTCTTCTCCCGAAGATCGTAAGATCTCCAGCGAGCCCGAGTGCATCTAAAACAGTTACTTTTTCATTCGGGATCACATAGGTGGCCGGCCTCGCTACTTCGCCTAAGATTGTCACTTTAAAATTGGCAAAACGGACCTGCACGTTGGGATTGGTAAAATAGACTGCGGCCCTCTCCTTAATTAAATCCCGAGCCTGAAAAGTAGTTAATCCTACAAGTTTCACTTTTCCAATTACCGAAAGATCAATTTCACCATTTTTATCAACTAAAAATCCAGAGGTTGGAGGCGTTGCCCCTAAGGTAGAAACAGAACCGGTGCTAGTACTAATAGCCTGACTTGCTGCCTGATTGATCGGCATATTACTTATTGGATCAATTGTAAAAATTGATATAGACAAAATATCATCCGATTGAATTATTGGCTCTGTAAACTTAGCCGTATTTGCTAGTTCGGATTGCTGCTCTGCACTTATGTCTTGAAAATAAGCAACTTTTTTCGTGGTTTCACATGATGTTAATAGCACTGCTGCCATTAGGAGAAAACAATTTATTGTTTTTCTGTTAATTTTAAGTTTCTTCATCGATGTTGACAAGGTGTTTTAACTTTCATTATTCATTATTAATTTAACAAACGTATCATATCAAATTATATCACCGGTTCCCTAACAATTCCAGCCTGGGTAAATAATTTTATTTTTAAAGTTCGGCTTTCTGATTTCTCAAATGAATAGTCACGATCCTTGTTATTGTCGAAAACTACGCGGGCAGGTAGAATGAATGTTACTAAAAGGGCCAGGAACATAAAATTCCTAACAGAGAACAGTTTTTTCAGCATAATGAGCGATAAAATTTCTTTTTATTTACTATTAAAAGCGCATTTTCACAAATCTAAAAAGTGATGCAATTTAAGATTTTTTTTGATTCTTGTCACTTTTTTTCGAAAAATTCAATAAATGTTAAGTATTTTTTATTGTTTCACAAAAATAAACGGTATGTTAAAATTGTGTTTATAAATTGCCTCTCTTAAAAAAATGTGTATTAAATTGTGCAGGTTGGTAAACAGTTTTTCACCCAAGGCTGGAAAAAGAAGACTCATGTTGCTTGCTTAAGAAATCGTCATATGCAAGTTGAATGCCCTCTTCAAGTTCTATCTGATGTTCCCATCCGTATGAATGAAGTTTAGACACATCCATAAGCTTCCTGGGAGTGCCATCAGGTTTAGTAGCATCAAATTCAAGCTCTCCTTCGAAACCCACAATTCTTTTAATTAAGAAAGCAAGTTCGGCTATAGTAACGTCTTTCCCCGTACCGATATTAATAAGATTGGGCTCATTGTATATATCCATTAAGAATACACAGGCGTCCGCTAAATCATCTGCAAAAAGAAATTCCCTTTTCGGCGTTCCCGTACCCCATATAATAACTTTATCTTTTCCAGACATTCGAGCTTCGTGAAACTTACGGATCAACGCAGGAAGCACATGCGAATTCTCAAGATGATAGTTATCGTTGTACCCATATAGATTGGTAGGCATTACCGATACAAAGTTGCAGCCATATTGGCTCCGATATGCATCGCACAACTTAATCCCCGCTATTTTTGCAATAGCATACGGCTCGTTTGTGCTTTCAAGTAGACCTGTAAGCAAATATTCTTCTTTCAACGGCTGAGGAGCCATTTTGGGGTAAATACAACTTGAACCTAAAAACATCAGTTTTTTAATACCATATAGGTGAGAATTATGAATAACATTATTCTGAATCATAAGGTTATCATATAAGAATTCTCCCCGATAAGAGTTATTAGCGACAATCCCGCCTACTTTTGCTGCCGCTAGAAAAACGTAAACAGGTTTCTCTTGCGAGAAAAATTCCGAAACTGCTTCTTGATTTCTTAAATCAAGTTCAGATGAAGAACGTGTAACAATGTTATCGAATCCTTCCTTATGTAACCTTCTGAATATAGCAGATCCGACCATTCCCTTGTGACCGGCTATATAAATCTTAGCGCTTTTTTCCACGGATGAGAGTGTTTTAAATATTTTGACAAAAATAACATTTTCATTGTTATTTTGTTGCGAATTTCCTAACAAATAACACAACTTATCGAAATATTTCCAAGAAAACAGTCAAGCGAAATTGTAAGAGCCGCTTTTAAACAGGCTTTATAAGGTTCTTAAAAAAAAAGCCAAGCTCTCTCAAGAACTTCAGCTGGCATCGCAAACTGTCGTCGGATTCAAGGTCCGGAGCGTCGAGCAAATTGTCGGACACAACCTGAGCCATCGTTTCCAATCCGTTACCAAGAATCGGCATAAATTCATCACAGTGCTTTAAAAAATCTTCGACGTCGTGTAAGCGGACCAAGTCCTTTTCTTTAGCATCCCCAACTTGCTTCGTTGATTCAATTTCCATTTTTTGCGTTTATCTAAGTGAGCGGGGATTAGGTAATGCAAAAATATACTTTAACGTCGTACCTGCAATTAACAGTTGTTTTACGTTCCACGCATAGCGCAGGTTTCATATATTTTTTCTCACTTATTCTGTCTTCACAAACCGGATTCCACAACTTCATCACATATATAGCGCGCATATGGGCATCGTTGTCAGTTTCCCGGCTTAAAGACGGCCAGGATCAGGCATATTATACAGGACGCCAGGATCAGCCACAGCCAGACGCTATTGCTATGCTTCGTTTGCTTTTGCCGGGTGACAGCCGAGGCTTCGTTTTTCGTTTCCGCATGGCTAAGCTGAGTAGTTTGCTGCTCCGTTTGTTGACTTACGGTTGATGAGTCCTTTCCGGCCGTAGCTGTTTTCAGCTTCCCGCGAATAATGATGCGGGAAGCGGTTCCTGTGAAACCTTCTCCTGCGCTGTAATGGAATTCGCCCAGCGGAAAGATCTCGGCACTGTACTGGTGGTCGGAGGAATCGGCAAACGTGAGTATCCGCGTTTGTTGCTGACTGCCGCTCTGAGCGTTGGTTTGAACCTGACTGGTTTCGCTGCTGCTTGTGCTGGCTCGTTCTTCGGTTTGCTTGTTCTTTAGCACAGCGCAGGAGGAAAGAAAGAGGAGAAAGAGGGCAAGGGTGTTGCAAGTTGTGGGTTGTGAGTTGTGGGACATACTTATTGGGTTATGAATTATGGGCGTGTTTAGTTATGAATTATGGGTTATGTGTTATGAGTTGATTGCAATGGACAGTTGACATTTCAATAGCGTGCTACTTTATAGAGGGACGAGATCAGCCTTCTTTTCTTGTATACGCCCTCGCCTTCGCGACTACCTGCTTCATTGGTGTTGCCTTCCACTGTAACAGCGTACTTATCTCCCCAGTCGTCTACAAAACCAACGTGGGCGATGCGGCCTTTATCAGGGAAGTAAATGCCGAAGATGTCGCCGGGTGATGGATTGTGGGAACTTTCAACTTTCAGCTTTCTGGTCCAAATAACCTTTCCTGCCGGAAACATGCTGGGACAATACCCCGAGCGGGGATTGGGGATGCCTGCCTTGTCGAGACAATAGCACACGAACGCCGCGCACCAGGGATTGCCCTTTTTCAGTCCTACATATTTTAGATAGGCCTCTACCCTGCTACCGTCATTCCGGCCGGTTGCTTCGCGAACACCTATTTCGGCGGTGTAGATTTGTTGCAGACGGGTTGCGGGTTGTGAGTTGTAGGTTGCAGGCCTGAAGGCAAAAACACTTAGTAAAATGAATAATGGGATTGTTTTCATGTTATTGATACTTTAAGCTACACGAGTGCAGCGAGTGTAAGCACCATCCCGAACAGCAGCAGCAGGTAAAACGCCAGGTATATCAGCACTTTCTGAAGGGGCAGCAACGATGTAAATTCCTCTTCAAAGTACACTTCGGAGTATTCCGCAAATACAGGCCAGATAATCCGGATCACCCACCAGGTGATCGCTTTAAAAATGAGAAAAGACAGAACGGCCATCAGTACAATGCTTAGGATACCGGGATCAACCGGCGCTGAAGTGACATCAATATGGCGGCACAGCCAGGGAAATAAAAGGAACCCCACAAGGGACAAAAAGATCATAGAGCCTTCGTGACGAAGGGAGCAAATAATTGATTTCATAAAATAACAGCTTTTGGCTTTTAGCGATTGGCTATTAGCCGGTTTAACGATCAGTAAAAAATATTCTTTTGATTAAAAAAAACTTTAAGCTCAAGAAGGCTTTTAGCTTTAGACTTTCAGCTTTCAGCTTAAAAAGCCCCCAGATACACACTATCCGATGAGCGCTGCCCGTCTGCAGAAGCAAAAATAAAATACGCATGAAGTTTATCTTCGGCAAAAACTTCAGGAATGGAGATCGTCATCACTTCATCCCTGCGTACGGCCTCTCCCCGGCAAATAATGCTGGCATTATCGGAAGGAAAATGCAAGACCACGATCACCTCATCTTCATCCCGGCAATAGAAAGTGTTTCTCATATACTGATTTTCCCATGAAACTTTAACGTCGCAGCCTTCGCGTAAAAAAGAGATCCTCTGGGGTAAATAAATAGATCCGCGGCTTAACTGCACGTCCTGGTAACGAATGGAAGTACCTTCGGATAAAATGTCCACCGCATTTCTCATCATATGACTGAACGCAGAACCAAAAGCCGTGTTTTTGATATACCTCCTGCGCTCCCAAACCTCTTCCACTAAAGACCGTAAAGAAGTAAGAAAATCACTGGTTGCGACCAGCTTCGCCT
>DALYUO010000031.1:0-1104 GCA_031981225.1 Pararcticibacter sp. | reverse complement strand
CGCCTGGGTCCTGAGCTGTTTCTCCGAGGGAGGGGCTTTCCGTTCCGGCGCTTTTCTCACATAATTCTTCCCGCCGTAGGAATAATAAATCTTATCGCCAACCTTTCCTGAAATAACACCACGATAAATAGTAGCCATTGTTCAAAATTCTAGAGGGTTAAAAATGACCGGCCTTGTTTCAGGCCGGTCAGAGTTACTTAAAACACCGTTACAGTGCCGCAATAATCACTGAGGGAATTCTTCTTATCGTCCTGACGGGTAAAGAAGAGATACACGTGAACATCGTGTCCGCTAAAGGACTCGGGGACTTCGAACTCGAATTTGTAATCACCCCTCACTGCTTCGCCGGAGCTTGAAACTGCCAGATCATCTGTGGGGTCGTAAGCAACCAACGTAACTTTATCAGAAAGGCTCTGCGACTTTACCTTCTTCAGGTCGGCCCAGGTAACGTTGATGATTGCGGGAGCCGTACTCACCAGTTTAGCATTTTTAGAACGAATGAGCCGCCCCTTGCTCAACACCACCGACGGGAAATTGAGCACAAGATCCGGATACGTGCCGCCCACGGCTTTCACGTTCTCGCCCATGGCCAGGTTGAATGCTGTTGCACGACTGGTGTCCATATTGCCGAACCCAAGGTTCACCTCGTCTTCCAGTTGCGCCAGGAAGTTGTACGTGAGTGCAAATGCTGCGCGCTGGATGATCTGCAACTGCGAAGGATCCTTCTTGCTGGTTTTAGCCAGCCCCCTGAGATATTTGATCGCACGCCAGCTGCTGGCTACTACATTGTCGATCTTTCCTGATATGGTGCCTATGACACCAGGCTTTAATTCTGCCATTTTATTAAAAATTTAAATTTTGAAATTTGCCTTTCCTTTTTGATCACCCCTGCGGAAAGACCCAGGGGGACAACGATGTTTTGTACCGGTACGTCGCTGTTGACAGATCAAACGTAGCCAGGCAAAAGACGAGGGCAAATTCCGCTCCTTACATTTCCCGGTTTTTTCCGCTTTTTTCCCGGTTTTTTCCGCTTTTCCGGCATAAAAAGCGTTTAAACATTTAATAACGAAGGAAAGCATACCGGTCCAAAACCGAATGAGGCTA
>DALYUO010000030.1:21739-29178 GCA_031981225.1 Pararcticibacter sp. | reverse complement strand
TTTTATTATATTCTTTTCAAGATAACCCTGAAACTTTAGTACTTGCAAAAGAGCGATGTATAAGGAGGTTAAACAAGGTCAACACATGGTAAGTATTGGACTATTCGCGGTTTTTTCTCCGAAAGGCCAGGGCCGACATTCCCGTTGCTTTGGCAAACAACCTTGAGAAATAAGGGTAGTCGGCATAACCCAGTTCAAAAGCAATCTCTTTCACTGATTTATCGGAATGATAAAGCAAGCGCTTTGCTTCTAACATCACACGCTGCTGTATGTGGTACGAGACGGAATAGCCAGTGGTGTTCTTGACGCACTCGTTCAGGTAAGAAGCGGATATATGGAGGGATTGAGCGTACTCTGCCGGCTTTTTGAGAGTGATAAAATTGCGTTCTAACATCGCCCTGAAAGCTCTGGTGACCATCTCAAAACGAGAAAGTTTATCGGCTGACTTATACTCTCCAAGATACTGTGAAATAACCAATGCCACTAACGCATTACAGCTGTCTTTCAGCAGGGAACGATATAATCGCTCTTGCTTTCTTTCAAAAAACCTGATGCATAACGATACTGTATCAGAAATAATTGAAAACGTTTCTCCTGCTAAAGATACAGGTCGTGCGGGGGTAATATCCTCTAATAATTTAAGATACTCGGGGTTCAAATTTTCATTGTCGATAGCCCATCCGCTGGCAGTAATATTCTCTATGGCTCCCCGCATGCGGTGTACCTGACTCGGGTGGATGTACATCACAGACCATGGCTTTATTTCATACTCCTGAAAATCAATTTCCATAAAAATAGTCCCCTCTTCCTGCAGGAGAAACATATGATAGTCATGCCGGTGCGATTGCTCCAGCCCGTCGAAAGCATGTACGTCTTTTAACGATGCCCTTGCAATGAAAATCCCTCCACCGGACTCATCAATCGGATTTACTGGAATAGATGTTACTTTTTTACGCATTTGATCTTTAAATAATTTGTATCGGTGCGCTACTCTTGACAGAACAAACGCAGGACATAAGCAACCAACTTCCTAAGTTACATACCTTTACTCCATGAGCTTTTCTAAATTTCTCCACCAGTTTCCGCAGTTTTCGGTTACAAAAAGCAGATTTCAGGACTGGATTTAGCTCTCGTACTCTATAATTCAATATAATAGTTAATAATCAGAATTCATTCTGTAATACATTATCAACCCTAAAAAAGGCAATAATACGACTATTAATAACCATTTTAGATTATAGGGTCTTCTGCTTCTCCAGATGGCTCCTACAACAAATCTTATAACTAAATAAAAATGAATCGTAGCAAGTATACTTACTATATCTGCAGTTGAAATATTCATGCCTGTTATTTTGTAAAAGTGATATTATAGACTTCAGCAAATACATTTGGAATGTAATTGATCTAGCGGTCACTAAAATGACTGCTGGTTAAAAGCTCTCATCCCGGTGCCTGGTCTCAAAAAGTGGTATCGCGGGATGCCACAGTCTTCTTTCCTTTAGCTATACTTTTAAGTCGTATACTTAAATCAGGATAAGAACTTGCGTCCTTAAGCACTCTATTGAGTGCCGCAGCGTCAAGGTTTGACAATTCCGGAAACTTCTTCCTGACCTTAGCGTAGAGAGCAACAAACTGCTTTTGCCGCTTTAAAAAGAGTGCTGGATCTCCTACCCCCCTCTTTCGATAGTACTCAATCCATTCCTGCTGCGTCCGGTTTTTTCTTCGAGGAAGATGAGTATCCTTACTTTTATCCCTGGAAAGCCACATATTCGCAGTGTTTTGGTACATCTCATTCATTCTTTTGAAGTGGGGGTCTCCCCTGAGTCTCTCAGATAAACCATTTGTAAATGCTAACTTTTCGCTGATTGACATTTGAGAATAAGGTTTGATTTTAGAACCATTATTCACCGGACCTTTATCCGGGTTGCTACGACATGAAACTATCGAAGCGACAATGGATATTAATAATATTATTCCTTTCATCTGATTTTAATTATTCAAGTAAACAATGGGCTTTTTAGATAACTTACAAATGGTCATCTGGTAAAATCCAAGGGCTACACCCCGGGAGCTGGTATTTTTCGCTAAGGTTTGTTCAAGATTTGTTAACGGTTTACAATTGTTGATTCATTAATACCAAAGGTATTGTCAAATATAGACAACTTCTCTCCTATGGTATTTGTTCTTAAAAAATCTAAAAACACAAAATCACAAACAGTTAAATATTAAATATTTAACCTTAAAAACAAACACAATAATCTAACTCCAGCGAGAACTTTCCCCTGATAGCTTCAAGCATAACACATTGTTGCTCTACAAGATGCGGCAAACTATTTCGGGTGTAGCTTTTTGGATTCGATTTCTGATACCCCATATGATCATTATCTTATTCTGCGTACTTTCAGGCATTTAAATCCAAACATCCATTAACGATGAAAAAAACATTAAGCATACTGGTTATTATATTGATAGCAGCATTAAATTCAAATGCTCAACTCCAGAAAAGGTACCAATTAAAAAAGGACCCGTGGAATAAAGATGAGTTGATTGCTCCAGCAACACTGGCCGCTCTGATAAAAAAACCAAAAGCATCTCAGCCCATCATCTTCAATATAGGTGTAGTTGAGAATATAAAAGGAGCAAGACATATTGGGAAAGCCAGTGATAAGGAAAACTTGGAACGGTTTAGAAAGGCATTGTCGTCAATACCCAAAAGTAATAGCATAGTAGTGTATTGCGGCTGTTGTCCCTTTGATAGATGTCCGAATATCCGGCCTGCCTTTGAGATGTTGAAGACTCAGGGATTTAAGAACGGTAAACTCCTCAACCTCCCAACGAATATAAAAGTCGACTGGATCGATAAAGGATATCCTATAGAATAAGCTAATGTGCCCACTATCATATCAAACTCATGATTCTTTGGAACATTCGTCTTTTTACTATTTATTAACCTGCATAAAAAACCGCTTTGATAGCCGTGGCACGCTTTTTAATTTACGTCTCACCTAAAAAATTGGCAAATAGAACTCAATAGGCATTATGAACCCCGAAAACAACTTCATAGAAATAAACAAACACTCGTGGAATAATAGAGTAGATACGCATCTGCATTCAGAATTTTATAACCTTGAAGGATTTTTAAAAGGAGAGACATCTTTAAACCCTATTGAATTAGAGATACTTGGAGATATTAAGGGAAAAAGGATTTTACATTTGCAATGTCATTTCGGACAAGACACTATTTCATTAAGCAGGCTCGGCGCAGAAGTCACCGGTATTGATTTTTCTGACAAGGCAATTGAAAGTGCCAGGAAAATTGCCAGGGAGACCTCTTCAGACGCTCAATTTATCTGTTGCGATTTGTATGATTTAGGAAACTATCTGGATAAGCAATTTGACCTTATTTTCACGAGTTATGGAACTATTGCCTGGTTACCCGACTTAGATAAATGGGGAAAAATAATCTCCAGGTTTTTGAAGCCAACCGGGACATTTGTTTTTGTAGAATTTCATCCTGTGGTTTGGATGTTCGACGAGAATTTCAATAAAATCAGCTATAATTATTTTAATGTAGCACCGATAGCGGAAACTGAAAGCGGAACTTATGCGGATAAAAATGCAAGCATATCTCAGTCTTATGTAACATGGAATCATAGCATTAGTGAAGTGATAAGCAGCTTGTTAAATAATTCTTTAGAACTTAACGAAATACGAGAATATGACTACTCTCCTTCAACAATACGATTGAAATAGAGCCTAAAAAATTCAGAATAAAGCATTTCGATAATAAAATTCCGATGGTATTTTCAATTGTTGCAAGCAAGAAAGCTGAAGGGTAATAATCTTCAAATAGTTTCTATATTTTATTCATTTTCTGTTAGTTTAGCCTCATAAACCACAGAATATCACCAATGATCAAGACACACACCAAGCTACTACTGCTTGCTTTACTGACGAGCTTCACCTCAAATATTTTTAGTCAGGACTGGACGTTGAAGCAAGCTCCCTTAATGACAAAATGGGCGGCGCAGGTCGATCCCAAAAATCCCCTGCCCGAATATCCACGGCCACAGATGGTGCGTAAAGACTGGATGAACCTGAATGGCATCTGGCAATTTCAACCCGGCGTCTCTGATGATGGCACTCCCGTTGGTAAGGACTTACAGGAAAGCATTTTAGTACCCTACCCGGTCGAATCAGCTATATCGGGGGTTATGAAACATCATGAACGAATCTGGTATCGCCGTACTTTTACTGTTCCTTCCAAATGGAAGGGCCAGCGCATCATGCTCAACTTTGGCGCTGTCGACTGGGAATCAGAAGTGTTCGTTAACGGAAAAAGTGTTGGAGTGCATCGTGGCGGATATGATCCCTTCAGCTATGATATTACTCCCTATCTTTCAGGTAAAGGGCCGCAGGAACTTATTGTCAGGGTGTTTGATCCGTCGGAATACGGTGACAATTCTTCCTTAAAACTAACGGTGAATACAATGGGATCCGCTAACGGTGTTTCGGTTGCTGTACAGGTTAAAAATGAGGGTAAGATAGTGAAGTCTGTGGTTGGTAATCCGAACACTGAGATAACCATTCCCGTTCCTGATACCCGGCTTTGGTCACCCGACGATCCCTTCCTTTATGATCTTTCAGTCTCTTTAATTCAAAACAAGAAAACCGTCGATCATATTTCCAGCTACTTTGGAATGCGCAAAATTTCAGTCGGTATGGTTGATGGTGTTCAGAGAATATTACTCAACAACAAATTTGTATTTCAGCTAGGTGCACTGGATCAGGGTTTCTGGCCCGATGGCATTTATACTGCGCCGACCGACGAGGCTCTCAGATATGATTTGGAGCAGCAAAAGGCTTTAGGTTTTAACATGATCCGTAAGCATGTGAAGGTAGAACCTTACCGCTGGTACTACTGGGCCGACAAGCTAGGTTTCTTGGTATGGCAGGATATGCCCACCGCCCAGTCATATGGTGGTGTGGATGCCGATGCGAAGCAATATTCTGCTGAACTGGCCAGGATGGTACAAACACACTGGAACGCTCCGAGCATCATTATGTGGGTTGTCTATAATGAAAAATGCGGGCAGGATGTTATTAATAAAACGATACCTACCCCCGTGTTAACAAATATGGTTAAGGAGCTCGACCCTTTCCGCCTGGTTAACGAAGCAAGCGGGTACGACTGGTATGGTTCGGGCGATATTGCTGACAGCCATACCTATCCTGCTCCAAAATCTATTCCCGGCAAACCCAACCAGGCAATTGTTAGCGGCGAATATGGCGCTACCAAATACCCTCTTGAAGGGCATCTTTGGGGTAAAAACAATGTAGTTGAAGTGACCTCGGAGGCGGAATATGTTAACCGTTACGAAAACTATGCGACTACGCTTTGCTACCTAAAGACTAAAGGACTAAACGGTGCTGTATACACCCAGATCACTGATGTTGAAACTGAACTAAACGGTATCATAACATACGACCGCGCAGCTTTTAAAACGGACGTAAATAAGTTAAGAACCATTAACTTAAATGCTATAAACCGGGAACTCGTGCTCGAAGACGTGCTGCCAAACTCTCAAAATCAGGGCCAGTCGTGGAAGTATACCACTGCTACACCTGCTCCGTCGTGGTACAAAGCCAGGTTTGACGACTCTGGCTGGAGCAACGCAAAAGGCCCTTTTGCCTCCGAGGGCACGCCGGACGTCAACCTTGGAACTTCATGGACTTCTTCCGATATCTGGTTGCGCAAGCAATTCAGTTTGGGGAATCTGAATGCTGATGATTTGAATAACCTGGTATTTAACTTGTACCATGATGACGATTGTGAAATTTACATCAATGGCGTTTTGGCTGCTTCCATCAAAGGATTTTCAACCTATTCTATTGTTCCCTTTAATGAAGCAGTAAAGAAAGCATTGATTCCAAATGGCACCAATATCATCGCTGTGCATTGTCATCAGGACACCGGCGGACAGGGAATTGATGTTGGGATCGCTAAAAAGATTTTTAAATAAGTATAAAGACTGACATTATACGTATTAAACTGCAGACGGCTGGATGCAAAAGATGCACCCTGCCGTTTGTTTTACACTTCGTTATTTTCTTCCTCTTTTTCCTCAGTAGGTTCCCATAGTTCGATGATATTCCCTTCGGGGTCGAGTAAATGCACAAATTTCCCGTAGTCATATTCTGCAATCTCATCAACTACCTGAACACCATTTTCTTTAAGCTGTGCAACCAGTTCAACGAGGTTTTCCACGCGGTAGTTGATCATAAATTCTTTCTCCGAAGGCTTGAAATATTGTGTATCCTTAGGGAAGGTCGACCAAATAGTCAATCCCTTTTGATCAGGGTGCTCTGCATCGCGCCACTCGAAGTTAGTGCCATAAGGGCCCGTTTTTAAACCGAGGTTTTGGGCATACCATTCGTTAATTTTTTTGGGGTCGTCGCATTTAAAGAAAATGCCTCCAAGGCCGGTTACTTTTTTCATGATCGATTTATTGATTTAACTCTATCTCTCAAAATTGAAACATTAATGCATTATACTCATCATACTTTAGTATGATTTTGAAGATAATGCTGCTTATTCGTCCTTTGCTATTTGCCTGATGACCCTGCATGGATTGCCTGCAGCAAAAATATCCGCTGGAATATCCTTAGTAACAACACTTCCTGCACCGATCACGCTTCTATCCCCTATTGTTACACCGGGACAAATAACAACACTCCCGCCCACCCATACGTCTTCGCCTATCATGATGGACTTGGCATACTCCCGTCCCGAGCTCCGCTCAATATGGTTAAGCGGATGTGTAGCCGTATATATCTGAACATTAGGCCCGAACATTGTACGACTTCCAATAACTACAGGTGCTACGTCAAGCACAACACAGTTGAAATTGAAAAACACCTGTGCGCCAATTTTTATATTGTATCCGTAATCACAATAAAACGGCGGCTGCAGCCATAAACCGGCTGCTGCGTTGGGTATAAGTTCTTTTAGGATCTGCCCTCGTTTTTCAGGTTCGTCCTCCCGTGTTTCGTTTAGTACTTTTATCAGCAGGCGGGTTTGTATCCTGTCGTCGGTTAATTGTTTGTCAAGCGGATCATACATTTCACCGGCAATCATTTTTTCTTTTTCTGTTTTCATATTTGCAGTATTCAGACACTTTCCAGGCTGTTTTATTTATTTCTCTTAGACGATTCAGCTTGAGGATTGAAGTTGAGGCATAACCCGACCCAGTACTTCAGATCTTTCTCATGAGCAGCAGCTTCAATGGGGACATATACAAAATGTTTGCTGGCACGTCCTCTCATAATCATTTGCCGGCAGGTACCTTTTCCGAGCTCTTCGGCTGCGCTGGCCTCGCCAATCCGGCACAACAGATCGTCATTTGTAACGCATATAAGCATCTTGTCGTCAACCATGA
>DALYUO010000030.1:19753-21729 GCA_031981225.1 Pararcticibacter sp. | reverse complement strand
AGACCATTAAACATCATCTTTTCAATTACATCCTCGTGATCAACCAGCAATTCTCTGATTCGGTCTGCCATTTGCAAATCGTACATTCTTTTCATAGGCTTATCTCATACTAAACCTAAATTAGGCATTACTATGATTATTCCCTAATATTTCGATATTTGGCTGTACCAAAATCCAGGGAGTAGCGCTTTGGTCGTGGTAGATATCAGTATGCTGAATGTGTTTGCAGGATGGGTTGAAAGTTGATATTGCAATTAAACCGGCAGCGACAACAATTTTCTTTCTCATTTCAACAGATTGTGATGAACTAAAGGTGATGCATCCGGCAACGGGTAAATCGCCAGTTCATATAATGAGCAATAGCTATAGTGAACCCTCCTGCCGGAATCAATACAGGTTCAAGCACCTCGTACTCTGAAAAATGCCCCAAAGCAATAAGGAGGAATCCACTTAGTAACAATGCAATTGGCGTTATCCTGCTGTGATGTTTTTTAAATGAGACACCAAGGGAAAGTATTCCAATCACAAGCGCGGCTCCTATCATGGTTATCTCAACCCATTCTTCTGCTAAGAACTCAAGTCCCCATAAGGGAAGCAATGTGAGAATTAACGGTACAACAGAGCAATGAATAGCGCAGAGTACACTTGCCACCATACCGGCGTTGTCCAATCGTCCTGTCAGCTTTTGTAGTTTCATCTCGCGAAACTAACAAAAGCAACACAATTGCAATAAAACACATGCAACTTTATTGCAATTTATTGATAAATGGCGAGTGCTATCCTGATATAATATCCAGTGTAGCACTGTGCTTACCTAAAGATCATCTTTTAATTAATTAGAAATAATCCTCGTGGGATTCTTTAAAGTAAACCATAGGAAAAATAATAAGGGTGTGTCAAACATATAAACAGTCAATATCTTCAACGATAAAATGGAATGCGTTATGAACATAAAATCATTTTTAACACTATTCGCTTTACTATTTGCTGGCATAACTCTTAGTGCACAAACTGATCCTAACAGCAACGGGCAAGGAAACGGAAATGGCCGTTGTGCTGTATTCACAGACAACAATAAAAACGGGGTCTGCGACAACTACGAGAACCGCAACACAACAATGGCGAGAAAAAACAATCCCGGACGGCGTAACTGCTGTGGCAACGGCCGCGGAAACGGATGTGGTAATGGCTATGGCAATGCCAAAAGGAAAGCCAATTCAGGGAACTTCACGGATGTCAACAAGAACGGGATCTGCGACTACTACGAAGCAGCTGCTAAAAAGTAAGACGTCCCATCGTCCTTACAACCGGCAGGGTGTAATAATTAGTTTTTATTACACCCTGCTTTATATAGCAGACAGCGTCTCTGAAGTGCAGTCGTTTTTATACTATTCATACACCTGAATCATACTTCCTTTCGATTATAATTGTAGTTTTGTCTGATAAAGATAGCAGGCATTTGTTCAATGACGCTGCCGCCCTAAATAGCAGAGGTAAGGAAATCTTCCAGATTACCTGAAAATATGAAAAAACAGATAACCCTGTTGATAATTGGCCCGTATAAAAGGCGAGTCTGAACCTTCGCTCTTCAGCTAGACGCTACCGGTTCGTGCAGAAGATACAGAGATTAAAGCCGATGCTGATTTTTGGGACGAATTTTAGATAATTGACGAACTGACATCGATTGGATTGGCCCGCAGCTTAAGCGAGTCTATATTTAATGCCTTTAGAAAACGGTGAATATTTTATGGAATACCGGAAATTAGAAGAAGCCCTTGAACGACAGAATAAACTTATACGTACAATAACCGAAAACGCTACCATCGCTCTCTTCACAATGAATACTGAGGGATACTGTACTTATATGAATCCTGCGGGAGAAAGGATGTTCGGATATACGGCCGAAGAAATCGCTTCAAAACCCCTGCATTATCTTATTCATTCCCGTCGTCCTGATGGCAGCCTTTATCCGATTG
>DALYUO010000030.1:16731-19743 GCA_031981225.1 Pararcticibacter sp. | reverse complement strand
CCGGGCTTTGCCTGAGCATACAACGGTAAGGGCACACGAAGATATTTTCTTCCGTAAAGATGGCTCTCCGGTTCCGGTTTCATGTTCAATAAGTCCGGTTTATGAAAACGGGCTTCCTGTGATAACGGTTTTAGAGGTGCACGACCTGACCGAGCAAAAAAAGCATGAAGAGGCGATACTGAGAAATACAAAGAACCTCGAAATCCTGAATTCCATAGGCAAATCGATTTCTGCTGAAATGGACCTCCGGAACATACTACAGAAAGTAACCGACGCGAGCACCAACCTTACAGGAGCACAATTCGGAGCTTTTTTCTTCAATACAGTAAAAACCAAGGGCGAATCGTACCTGCTTTACACCCTGTCGGGAGCCAGCGCTGACACATTTAAAGGTTTCCCGATGCCCGGAAAAACACCGTTATTTCATCCCACCTTTAATGGTGAAGATATCATCCGCAGTGACGATATTGCAAAGGATCCACATTTCGGACTTAATTATCATAATGGAATGCCCGGGGGCCATCTCCCTGTGGTGAGTTATTTAGCCGTTCCTGTGATCGCAAAATCGGGCGCGGTTATCGGTGGCCTGTTTTTTGGCCATTCCCGGCCAGGAGCATTCAGCACTGAAGACGAAAGGATGGTATCTTCAATAGCATCCCAGGCCGCAATTGCTATAGACAATGCCAAGCTATTTGACAAAGTAAAAACGGCAAACCGCCAAAACAAACGGCTGCTTAAGATTGCCAAACAGCTCGATGATAAAAAAAATGAATTCATGAGTATAGCAAGTCATGAATTAAAAACTCCTGTAACTAGTATAAAAGGATATCTTCAGATAATTGAGAAAATATCGAAGTCAGAAGAAAAGCCGATCTTAAACGGCTTCATTACAAAGGCGGCGCGACAAGTCGATAAATTAACCTCCCTCGTAAACGATCTTCTCGATGCTACCCGGATACAAGCAGGAAAGATAACTTACAATTTTACGACGTTTAATTTTGGAGACGTACTGGAAGACTCCATCAGTTCCCTGCGGGTAGTTAACAATACTCATAGGATCGAGATTAAAGGAGATCAGAATGTTTCCATTACCGCCGACAGAATAAGGCTTGAACAGGTTATTTCCAATCTTTTGTCAAATGCGGTCAAATATTCTCCTGAAGCAGACAGGATCATTTTAAACATAAGCCAGGAAGAGGAGATACTAAAAGTAGAAATAACCGACTTTGGTATAGGGATAAATGAGCATACTATTCCTAATATTTTCGACAGGTATTTTCGCGAAGTAGATACAAATTACCAGTTCAATGGTCTCGGTCTCGGACTTTATATATCCGCAGAAATCATAAAAGGTCATAACGGCATGATCTGGGTAGAAAGCGAGCCAGGTATGGGCGCTACATTTTCTTTCACAATACCGGTCAACCAGGCAAGCTGACTCTCAGATAAATAAAAGTTATAACTTTTATTACTCAATTGCGGTATACATGTAAAAAAGCCGCATGAAAACAATCGACAGCCATTTCAGACATTTCTTGTCGTTCAGTCCCGAAGCCGAGATAAAAGGAAGTGCTATATTGAGGGCAGTAGAAGGACTGGGAGCATATTCAAATCAGATATATACACTATTGAGTCTCGAAGGCTTACCTATGATTTACGCCGACCAATGGTATAATTTGCAAAAATGGCTGAACGTATTGAAATTGGTTTATACCAAATATGGTGCGTTTACGTTGCTCACTCTGGGAAAATCAGTCAGTGAAGATTTTCCCGAAGGCGGAACTATTGACTTAAAGACCGCCCTTTCCTTAATGGATGCGGGATATAGATTCAATCACCGTAATGGAGACATTGGAGGGCTGGAATTAACGGAATTCGACACAGAAATGAGGACTGCAGTTCTTAAAAGCCACAGTCCCTATCCCCCTGAATTCGGCAAAGGGGTAATCCTTGGTATAATGAGGAAATTCAAACCAGATAAAGGCGCTGTTCCGGATATTATTGTCGAAGACACAGATATACCCCTGAGTTACACCTACCGCATTTCCTGGTAAACTCCAGGGCCAGTGGCGCTTCTATTCTTTAGCCGTTGCCTGCACTGGTTCAGTTACTACTTCGTCTGCTACAGGAGTAACAGCTTTATCGCCAGCTTCAGCCACCTTGTTAACTAATGGACTGGCTGTTTTAGAAGCTGGAGCCTTTGCTCCTGTTGCTTTAGGCGCAGCAACTGTCGCCGCAGCGTCCTTTGCTATCACATCAGGAACGCCACCCTTTTGCTTAAATGCGGGCAGCTCGGTTTGCAACGCTTCGTTTTGGGTACTCCATTCCTTTTCCTGCGCCTTTAAAACTTCTACAACATTACGTAACGAGGCCATTTTAACTGTCAGACTTTGTATTGTGGTATCTTTAGCCATTAATGATGCGGTAAGGCTGTCAGCTTTGCTCTCCAGACGTTTTATCACCTCATTATGAGCTTCAGCCGCCCCTTCCAGTTTCGCCTGTTTGATTTCGAGCTGGTGAAAACTTTCACTTTTTAAAGATAACGCCTTCTGCAAACTATCCGCCTTCAGCGTCAGTATTTCTATCATTTGCTTCTTGCTCTGTGCATTGGCAGCACCCATGGCTATTGCAGCCACACCCATAATGAGAAATAATTTAATTGGTCTCATAGCCTTACTGTTAATTCGTTACCACATTTAATAATTCAACACATTAAAAAACTTTAGGGATCAACTGACTACCTCATTCAAAACCAGCTCCCGCAATGGAGTAAAAAACTAAAGATCAGCCAATTGAAGCCAGACGTTTTCAATTAACATCAACGAAGTTTGAAAGTTTAGTTGTTTTTAACTTTTTTTTCGCAGTAATATTAACTGCTGACATAAGGCTGTCAGCACCGGATTATTTCTTTGTATCGCAAACTAAAAAAACAACAACCATGTCAATCATTGAAATGCTCTTAAAAGAACTGGATCAGGAATCACAGATCACACGCAAAATGCTGCAGCGCGT
>DALYUO010000030.1:15791-16696 GCA_031981225.1 Pararcticibacter sp. | reverse complement strand
CCGATGAACTTGATTTTGCTACCAGTCCTTACAATCCGGTGCCGGTTAACAACAATACTCAATTGCTGGAACTTTTTGAAAAATCGCTAGCAGAAGGCAAATCGAATTTAGCCGCTGCAAACGACGAGATGCTGGAGGAAAAATGGACTCTGCGCAACGGAGACCAAATCTATTCGGTAATGACCAAAGGAGAAGTGGTAAGGCATTCTCTTAGCCAAATTATTCACCACCGTGCACAATTGGGCGTATACCTTCGGCTATTAAACATTCCAATTCCGGGAACTTATGGACCAAGCGCAGATGAACAGGATTTTTAAATAAATTCCTTATATTTATTGGTCTACAGACCACCTTTATGTTGAAGTATTTAAGTACAATAGCCTTTATAGGGGCATTAATCATTTTCTGTTCAAGCTTTAGTAAGCAAGCCGATAATTCGGTGCGAAGAGCGAGCATGCCTTCTTTAAAAGATTCTTCTGGCTTTAAAAAAGCTGCGCTGAACTATAGTACTTACTGTGCGGGATGCCATGGCGAGAAAATGGATGCCTTTGTTGACCGTAAATGGAAATTTGGAAATTCACGTAAAGAGCTGTTTACTTCCATAAAACTGGGACATCCGAACGAAGGGATGCCAGCCTTCAACGCTTCCTTTAGCGACGGGGAAATATATCAGATATCTGATTATATCTTGCATGGCATAAAGAATGTAAGTAAATACTCCTTTAACGAAAGGCCATCCTCAAACATCTTTAAAACCGAGGAAATGACCATCAGGCTCGACACGGTAGCCCGAGGAATGGATGTTCCCTGGGGGATGGCTTTTCTGCCCGGCGGCGATATCCTGGTAACCGACCGCAACGGATCATTCTATCGTGTAAAGAAGGACAAATCGCTGCAACCGGTGG
>DALYUO010000030.1:14229-15781 GCA_031981225.1 Pararcticibacter sp. | reverse complement strand
GGTGGATGGTGCGCCCGAAGTGCTTAACCGGGGGCAGGGCGGACTAATGGATGTCGTTCTCGACCCTGCATTCGATGAGAACAAGTATATCTACCTTTCCTATTCTAAATTCAGGAAAGAAGGCGATGCTGTACTTGCAACTACGGCAATTATGAAGGCAAAGCTGGAAGGAGATAAATTAACAGAACAAAAAGACATTTTTGTAGCGCGCCCGTATACACGTACCCAACATCACTATGGCTCGCGAATGCAGTTCGGTAAAGACGGATATTTATATTTTTCTGTTGGAGAAAGAGGCAATGAAAAGGAAAATCCACAGCAGATAAAGGGGAATGACCTGGGCAAGATACACCGGATCAAAAGCGATGGCAGCATCCCCTTCGATAATCCTTTTGTCAAAACCAAGGGAGCTGAGCCTTCTATCTACTCATATGGGCACCGAAATCCCCAGGCACTCACTATACATCCGGTAACAGGTAAAATCTGGGAGACAGAACATGGCCCCCGCGGCGGAGATGAAATTAACATCATTGAACCAGCCAGGAACTATGGCTGGCCGGTGATAACTTATGGCATAAATTATAATGGCAAAATAATAAGTACAATCTCCTCAAAATCGGGAATGGTTCAGCCTCTGCACTACTGGATACCATCTATCGGTCCGAGCGGAATGGCATTTGTTACCGGCGACCGCTACAAGAACTGGAATGGCGATATTATGAGCGGCTCACTACGGTTTAAATATTTAAACCGCAGTGTTTTAAAGAACAACAGAGTGGTAAAAGAGGAAATCCTGTTCAAAAATATCGGGCGTGTGCGCGATGTAAGGATGGCTCCCGACGGCTACCTCTATATCGCGGTAGAATCCCCGGGAACTATTTATAAGCTTGTCCCGGTAAATGAATAGAGGTTTTCAACCTTCGCTCAACAGCCGGTTCCATTCGGGATGGCGCTTAAGGAATGTCCCAACATAAGAGCAATAGGGCACCAGCTTTAAGCCCCTCTCTTCTATGTCATTGAGTGCCTTCTGTACCATTTCGGCAGCGACCCCTTTGCCTTCTAGTTCTTCAGGCACTTCTGTATGGGTGAGGTAAATAGTATTGCCCTTTATTTCGTAGTCGATAAAGGAAAGAAGTCCCTCAACTGTTAGTTCATACTGTTGCTTACTTTCATTATTTACCAGCTTAATGTCGTTATATTTCATAGATGACGGTGACTTTGAAGTTTAAAACAAAAAATTATAGCTTTTTTAAATTTATTTGCAACCTTTCATTTCTGACCCCGTATAACTACATGTCCTCCCAAAGGGCATGTTTTTCATAGGTAGATGTAGGGCTGAGTTTTTTAACTCGGCCCTTTTTACTTTTATTTAAAAACACTCTTTGCTTTCTTTACAGCCTTTTCAAGGTCGATCCCTTCGCCAAGTACTCCTGCAAATAAGTCGCCTTCTGTTCTCAAACGGTCAATAGCGTTGAGTATAGTATAGTCCCTCATTTTCAGTCCCGGTTTTACCTCGTCCCAATGCAGCGGCATCGAAACAGTGACCTTCGGC
>DALYUO010000030.1:4839-14219 GCA_031981225.1 Pararcticibacter sp. | reverse complement strand
TAGGGACCAGCAATTGTGGCGCCCGGACGATTCTGCAGAAAGTCGAGATACATTTTCCCCTTACGGTTCTTAATCTGTCTTTCAATACTGGTGTACCCTGGTATTTGCCGATGTACTATATTGACCAGCAAACGTGCAAACAACTGCGACTGATCGTAAGTGTATTTTGCGCCCATGGGGATATAGATATGTATCCCGGTTGACCCTGACGTCTTACAATAACAGGGAACGTCTATAGCGTCGAGCACTTTCTTAACCGTGAGCGCTGCCTCGATCACCTGTTCAAATGTATTTTGATCAGGATCCAGATCAATAACACAGTAGTCGGGGTGATCCGGTGACTGCACTCTTGAGAACCAGGGATTCATTTCAATACATCCCAACGAAGCCATCCATAATAAGCTTGCTTCATCTTTTGGTACCAGAAACTCCTTATGCTCGCCGTCACTTGTTGTGTAGGGGAATGTCTCTGCCCAGGCAGGAGCCTTATCTTTTACGTTCTTCTGGTAAAAGCCCGGTTTGTTAATACCGTTCGGAAACCGGTTGAGCGACTGAGGACGATCTTTCAGATAAGGCATAATGTATTCACCCACCTGGTAATAATAGTTAAACAGATCACGTTTCGTTACGCCATCGTCCGGCCAGTATACCTTGCTGAGGTTGGTAAATTTGATATCGTGTCCGCAAATCTTACGAACCTGCGTCTCATCTTTAGGGTTCAGAAGCGACCTTCGGGTTGTATGTTTTGGGGCGGTGATCATTTTCTGACTCAGTGGTTCCGCCTCATCCTTTACCACTTCATCCGTATGCGCGGCTTTTTCGCGAACTACATCCTTTGCTTTCTTATCCTCACGCAGGCCCTCAAAAGAAGGATGCCTGAACACGCCGTCGTCTGTTACTTCTGCAAAGCTGACTTCACAAACAAGCTCAGGCTTCAGCCAGATTGCATCTGCTTTGGGCGGATTCGGACGAAAGCGAGAGGGTTTGTTATAGTCGGGTACTAAGTTAAAGGGACAGTCATCAGCCATCATGGGCCTGAATCTCTCCATCAGCTCCTTTTGCACTTTCACGCTGAAGCCAGTGCCAACTTTACCGACGTATTGAAGCGTATCGCCTTCGTACACCCCTAAAAGCAGGGAACTAAAGAGCTTTGAACTTCCCTCATTTCGGGTAAAACCTCCAATCACGACTTCCTGACGTTTATGGATCTTAATTTTGAGCCATTCGCGCGAACGAAAATCGGGTATGTATGAGCTGTCGGCTTTCTTTGCAATAATTCCCTCTAGTCCCATACGCTGCGCTGCATTAAAGAACTCAGTACCATTCGCCCTGAATACCTCACTCAGCCGTATCCGGTCGTCGGCCAACGGAAGAACTTCTTTTAAAATAGCCTGACGCCGAGACAATGGTAGCGCCATTAAACTCTTCCCCTCATACCACAAGAGGTCGAATACATAAAACACCAGATCGCCGTCGGCCTCACTCCGCCAGTTTTGTAAGGATGAAAAATCCGACACCCCTTTATCGTTCAGCACCATAATCTCTCCGTCAAAAACAGCATTCATATTCCATTGCTTCAGGATATGATATACTGGATAAAACTTTTCATTAAAGGATTTCTTGTTCCGCGACATCAGTTCTACTTCTCCGCCCTTTATAAATGCAAGAGCCCTGTACCCGTCCCACTTAACCTCATACACCCAATCAGGATCATCAAAAGGTTCGTCTACGAGCGTGGCAAGCATTGGTTTAATGCCTTCGGGAAATTCGGATTTGGAAGCTTTCGCAGGGGCCATAAGTAGTAAGTTATAAGTAGTAAGTTATAAGTAGTAAGTTATAAGTAGTAAGTAGTAAGTTATAAGTAGTAAGTTATAAGTAGTAAGTTAAACCTGCTAAACAACAAAATAGTTTGCATCCCGGCCTTCCTTATCCAGCGTACATATCAGCGCTAAGCTGCCCTATCAGAGATTTACACTTTATTAACTACTTTTACGGCATTATTAATTTATCATTAAGAAAACAGTATACATGTTTGATATTTGCTGTATAGGACACATCACCTTAGATAAAGTAATTACACCCGATTCGGAAGTAAATATGCCAGGCGGCACTTCTTTCTATTTTTCAAACGCCTTAAGTAACATGGATCTAAGCTATAGTCTGCTTACTTCTGTTGCAGCTACCGAAAATCACATTGTGGAAGATTTGAATAAAAAGGGCATACGCATTGAAGTATTCTGGGGGAAACATACTGTTTGCTTTGAAAACATCTATGGCTTCGATCAGGATCACCGGCAGCAGCGGGTACTCGAAAAGGCCGATCCTTTCAGTATAGATCAGCTTACCCACGTCGATGCTAAAACATATCACCTCGGCCCGCTGCTTGCAGACGATATACCGGTCGACATGATTAAACATCTGTCGCAAAAAGGAATTGTATCGCTTGATGTTCAGGGATACCTCCGCGAAGTGAAAGATAGGCAGGTACGGGCTATCGACTGGACAGAAAAGAAAGCAGCGCTTCCTTTTGTAGGCATTTTAAAAGCCAACGAAACCGAAATGGAAGTACTGACAGGTTATAGCGACATCCATGAAGGGGCAAAAGCCCTGGCTGAAATGGGTGTAAAAGAAGTGGTGATCACCCTCGGCAGTAAGGGATCGGTAATCTATTCCGAAGGAGTCTTTCACCAGATCCCTGCCTATAAACCAACGGCAGTGATCGATGCCACCGGTTGCGGCGATACCTATATGGCGGGTTATTTATACAAAAAGTCGAAAGGGGCTTCGTGCCATGAAGCGGGTAACTTCGCAGCTGCGATGGCAACCTTAAAGATCGCGACTTCGGGCCCTTTTAGGGGTACCCATGAGGATGTGATGAAGTTATTATCAGAGAACCCGCAGTAGCAGCAGCTTAAAAGCCGTAGTTCTTTCATAATAACCCTATTGCCATTCCGAAAATCGCTTTCTCAGGAGAACTGAAAATGTACCCGGACGATATGAAGCAATGCTCCTGAGCACGAGATTTTCCCGCATTCCTAAGCGGATTTTTTTGTGCATATATCCCACTACTCTGTCTTTCTGCACTTCTCCCTGTTCTTTAATGCCGGGCAGTAAACGCAAAGAGAACATAGCAAGCAAGCCGCCGATTACAAAAAAGAAGTTAAGGCCCTTGAGACTAACTATTTGAATGACCGTTACCCCCTGCGCTCCCTGCCACTGGAAATTCCATGCCAGTTCATGATGTGAAAAGTAATCGGCCATCAAACCTGCCAGCAAAGGCGCCATTGCAGCACAGAAAGAGACGATAATGTTCTTCACAGCCATATACGACATGGCGTTTTCACGAGGCGCAAGCTTAATTCCGATATTGGAAACGGCAAGATTAATACCTGCTGTGGATATGCCGCTAAAGATATTTATGACGGCGAGCAATATAATACTGTAGAGCTGCCCGGCAGCAAGTGAGGTAAAGGTCATTGCCAGAATGCAGAAGATATATACCGGAGCACATATGTGGATAATGGTTTTGTTGCTGTAACGGTCGGTATACCGTCCCCATAATTTTAGAGATGATATACTGCTTAGCTGCCCGAGAATTGTAAACGCCATCACATAAGACAAAGGCAGACCGATAGTTTTCATCATATAAACAGAAAAGAACGGCACAGCAAGATCCAGGGCGAAGCTCCAGAACGAGTTAAAGAAAATCAGTTTTCTGAAGTTTCTGTCTTTCAGAGGCTTTTGAAACGATGTAAGTACCTTGGTGTTGTCGGGCTCTGCTTTTGGTTCAGGTGCCTTTGAGAGTAAATATACCCCTAACATTCCTACTGCGGCACCAACTAAGAACATCACAAAATAAGTAGTATTCACCATATCCGGATGATGCGCCTTCATGAAATCAATGAAGAAAGCAACCAGCAAGCTGGTGGTGATGCTTAGAATCTGCATTAGTTTGGTTCTGTAAGAGAAGTACTGTCCGAGTATTTTTTCGGGAACCAGGTCTTTCATCCAAGAATCCCAGCTGGCTGATGCCAGCGAGCCGAAAAAATAGTGAACGGTTAAAAGAGCGATCAGGAAATTTACATTTGCACCTTTACCAAAAACAAACGGGATGGCGCCAATGACCAACAAAGCCAGACGTGCAACAACAGAGGTGAGCACGGCTACTGCCCGGCGGTTGTTGAAGGTGTGTACCAGCCAGATTGATGCAAGCTGAAATACATTGGTAAATATTGGAAGTGAAGCCAGCAGTCCGATCTGGAAATTCGAAGCTCCCATAAACACAGCCATCGAAACCAAAAATGTGCCCCCCGTAAGGTTTACCATTACTTCGCCGGCAAGACTCTCTTTCACTATATACCGAAGACCGCTTTGTGTCTGTTTTTCCGTAAGTTTTACGGTTGGGGATAAAAATTTCATTATTCTCGTGAGTCCTGTTACGATCCCGCTTAAAAAGATGTTACAACAATCTTTAAACAGATCTTTTGCCTGCAGGAAGATCGAACCGGCTGTCGTTTCAGCCCGTTTTAAAATCCCGGGGTTCCGTATCGTGTTAAAGTGAAAAGTCATATCAGTATCTGGGACAAACATAAAACGCCCTGAGTGATTTTCATAGCAACGACGAACCCTTGGCACTATTTGACTCAGTTTGACACAATTTGACACTGTTTGGCCCGGGCGACAATGTCATGGTACAGATGCCCGACTATGGAGCAGACCTTAGAGGATCCTGGCTGTCCCCAGGGATGCCTGTCGGATGTCTATTTACTGTCGATTTATTTACTCCCTGACGAACAGGAGACGAGCAGCTGACGAACAATCGTAAAGCAGTTGACGAGCAGTTGACGAGCAAGTGTAAAGCAATTGACGAGGAAATAAAAAATCAGGAACGAATGAAAAACGAGCGGAGAGCGTACATCTAGCGAACGCCCGTCAAACAAGGTCGCCCGGGTATCAACGGGTTTGATCAACTAAGATGTCTGTAGCGTACAAAAAGAAAACGCAGAGATAACAATGTCACCTCTGCGTTTTGACGAACAGCACTTTAATGCCAGCAGGCTGTCTGATCTTTACAGTTTCTTAAGTTCTTTTAAATCGCCTTTATCTTTTGCCTCCATGATGCTGATAGCAAAACCACCGCCCGGAGCCGACTTTTGAGTGAGCTTTGATTTGCTGGTAACAATCACTTTCTTGATTGTATATGCCTGAGGATTTGTTTTATAATGAGCATCGGCAGCATCGGCGTAGATCGTAGCAATATATGTTTTCTTCGGATCAAGGAAGCTGAAATTAACTTTGGATGTAAAACCATTTTCGCCGCATACATTTCCTACGAACCAGTTATCAGTGCCTTTAGCCTTGCGTGCAACGGTAATATACTCACCTGGCTCTGCCTCGAGGTATTTGCTTGCATCCCAGTCTACGGCAACATCTTTAATAAACTGAAATGCGTCGGCAAACCTGTCATAGTGTTCGGGCAGGTCGGCAGCCATTTGCAGTGGGCTGTACATCGTTACATACAAAGCAAGCTGATTAGCTAATGTGCTGTTTACATGCGATTTGTTCGACGGATTTAACTTTGAAATGTCCATTTCGAAGATTCCAGGAGTATAGTCCATCGGTCCGCCAAGCAGACGGGTAAATGGAAGAAGAGTAACATGATTCGGCTTCGATCCTCCAAACGCCTGGTACTCCGTGCCGCGAGCCGACTCGTTACCTATGAGATTAGGATAGGTACGCGCTATCCCTGTCGGGCGAACCGCTTCGTGAGCATTTACCATAATTTTATAGTCAGCAGCTTTTTCAATTGCATACTGATAATGATTGATCAGCCACTGGCTGTAATGATTTTCTCCGCGGGGAAGAATATCACCTACGTATCCGCTTTTTACGGCATCGTAGCCGTTATCCTTCATAAACTGATACGCTTTATCCATGTGCCGTTCATAATTCCGAACAGACGAAGATGTTTCGTGATGCATAATCATTTTCACACCTTTGCTTTTGGCATACTGATGGATTCCCTTTACGTCAAAATCAGGATAAGGGGTAACAAAATCAAATACATAGTCTTTAGAATTACCAAACCAGTCTTCCCAGCCAATGTTCCATCCCTCTACAAGAACAGCATCGAAGCCGTTTTTAGCGGCAAAGTCGATATACTTTTTCACATTGGCCGTGTTCGCTGCATGGGTGCCGTTTGGCTTTACCTTCGTATAATCGGTTATTCCGAGCTGTATAGCGGGAACCTCATTGGTATACGACCAGGAGCTTTTGCCGGTGATCATTTCCCACCATACCCCTACATATTTTACTGGCTTGATCCATGAAGGATCTTTTATTTTGCAAGGCTCGTTCAGGTTATATATTATTTTCGATGCAAGAATATCGCGGGCATCATCGCTTACCATAACGGTGCGCCATGGCGAAGTACTTGGGGATTGCATATATCCTTTATCACCTATTGCATCTGGTGTCAGCCATGATTCGAACACCATATTCTTGTCGTCGAGATTCAGGTGCATACACGAATAATTGATCAGAGCAGCTTCGTGTAAATTGATATACAAGCCATTATCCGTCTTCATCATCAGCGACGTCTGAACGCCTGTGGGAGAAAATGAGGTTTGCGACAGATTGCCTGTGATCGATTTTGACAATAAACCTCTGATTTCTGACAATCTTGATTTAGTAAAGTCATACTCCTGTGTATCGTAATCTCCAGGGATCCAATAAGCGGTGTGATCACCTGCCATGGCAAACTGGGTACGCTCTTCTTTAATAACAAAATAAACTAAGTTCTTTTGCTGCGGGAACTCATACCTGAAGCCTAATCCATCGTTAAACAAACGAAAACGGATCACCATATTGCGGTCTGTGCCCTTTTGGTTTAACGTTACGGCCAGTTCGTTATAGAGATTGCGAATTTCCTTTTCTTCTCCCCACACCGGTTTCCAGGTTTCGTCGAAGGTTGACGACTTAGTGTCCGAAAGGCTGAAATTATCAAATAACGAAGCCTTTGGATTAACAGGTTTCCGCTTCATATCGCCTTCGCCGCCTAAATCAGTTTGGGGGCCGTCGGCTTTTAGCTCCAGTCCTAACTTGCTCGGCTTAATTACTTCTTTGCCTTTGAAAGTCAGGCTGTACGTTGGTATCCCTCCATCCTGAATTGTAAAACGCATAGACAGATTTCCGTTGGGAGATTTTAGTTCCTGAGCCAGTACCGCTAATGCAGCTACGTTCAGAAACAAAAAAAGGATTATTCTTTTCATTGTTTATTGGGGTTTATTAACGCTTTTTTTATTTGTAGTCCTTATTCAGACCGGTCAAATATAGCGCGATTTATCATTTCCCCGAAAATTAAGCGACGCTTTTCAAAAGAGGTACCGCTGTGTTCCCTGACTTGAGTCAAAAGCTGAAAAGAATATTGAACATATATCCTATGATGACAATGCCGGCAGCCACTATCCCTGCAAAGGCTAATATAAGAGGAACCTTTAAGACCTTCTTTAAGATGATCATCTCCGGCAAAGAAAGACCGATGACCGCCATCATAAAGGCCAGGGATGTTCCCAGCGAAGCGCCCTTTTCTATCAGCACAGATACGATGGGAATGATACCGGCCGCATTCGAATAAAGGGGAATGCCGATCAGGACTGACAGGGGGACGCTATACCATGCTGATCCTCCCATCAGGGAAACCATATAATCCTGTGGAACAAACCCATGAACACCCGCACCTACAGCAATGCCAATGACAACATAGAGCCATACTTTGGCTACAATATCTTTTACAGCCCGGTAACCATAATTGATCCGTTCCTGGAAGGAAAGCGACTGCTCGGTTGTGCCCGGATTGCCGAATCTATTTTGAAATACCCAGTCGTGTACCCAATGTTCCAGATTTAACCGCCCTATCATCCAACCGGCTGAAATCGCGACTGTGAGGCCGGAAACCACATAGATTAGCGCTGTTTGCCATCCAAACATACCAAGAAGCATCACTATGGCCACCTCGTTGATCATGGGGGCGGCGATTAAAAAAGAGAAAGTAACACCGAGCGGAACGCCCGATTCGACAAATCCTAAAAACAAAGGGATTGCTGAGCAGGAACAGAATGGAGTAACAATTCCAAGTGAAGCTGCCAGCACATTGCCTGTAAACTGCGATTTGCCTTCCAGAAGTTTCCGTGTTCGTTCTGCTGAAAAATAAGAACGGACGATGCCAGAGATAAAGATGATCAGAGTTAAAAGCAGTAATACCTTCGGTACTTCAAAAACGAAAAACCGGACTGCTTCTGTGAAGTGTGATCCAGGTTCGAGACCTAAAGCGTCATCGATCATCCAATCGGTTATCTTTTCAAGATTATGATATAGCAGAAACCAGGCAGGCAGCAGCAATAAGGGCAGCCAGATCCTTCGGTTCAATATCAGATTTTTCATTTCAGTCATTTAAGAAGTACGTTGATCATCGGGCTAAAAGGTATATGTTGATGATATAGTATAATCCGACCAGGATAAAGATGAGTGCAATAAAACGACGGAACCATAGTTCGAACGTTTTAATTTTGCTGTAAGCTCCCCCTATTCCAGATACAGCGTATGCCAGTAAACCCGAAAAAACAATCACTGGAATGCCTGTTGCTAATGCGAATAACAAAGGTAAGTATAAGCCATTGGTACTCGATATGGTCATCGGGATCAGCATCCCGAAGTAAAGAACCCCGCTATAAGGACAAAAAGCCATTGCAAAGACAAGTCCCAGTAAAAAAGCGTCCGGATACCGCCAGCTCGTTTTGCTGCTGAGCCTGGAAGTCAGACGACGCATTCCCGGGAAATTAATCTTCAATATGCCCAACATCACGAAACCAATGATCAGAAGCAGGGGTCCAATAACCTTTTCGCCATATCTTTGAAAAAATCCGGATAGTTCAAATTCGTCGGCTCCAAGATAAATGACCAGAGCAAGAGCAGTATAGGCAACAGCGCGGCCTACAGTATAAAACAGGCCGTTGATAAAAACTCTGTTCCGGTTCTCAATATTTTCCGAAATAAAGGCTACAGCCGTGATATTTGTAGCCAGTGGACATGGGCTAAGAGCAGTCATCAAGCCCAGCACTATTGCAGTAAGCGCGGGCATAGTTGTTTGATCCAGCAACTGATTTAAGAAATCCACGCTTATTGCTTTAACAGTTCGTCTATCTTGCCTTTTATAATTGCTTTAAATTTATCTGGCTGTCCTACTGCATAGCGGAATCCTTCATTGGTTATATTCACCTTCTGGTTGCCAGCTACGATCAACAAGGTCTGGGCCTTTACATTTAGCTTTTCGGCAAGAGGCTTCGCGTCTCCCTCGTCCAGATTAACAGACTTGAATGTTA
>DALYUO010000030.1:1126-4802 GCA_031981225.1 Pararcticibacter sp. | reverse complement strand
TTTTTACAAGCGCTGGATATAACTCTTCGATATCTTTTTTTGCCTGTTCCTCTATTGTTCTGCAGGTGTTACAACGACTGGTAAAATGGAAGTAATAGGCTTCCACTTTGGGACTGGCGGCAGGTAAAGAGCCCGAGGGACGAAACGAAACGGTTGCAAAAGCAAAAATGGACAAGGTCACTGCAAGTAATTTTTTCATTTCTTTTTTCTTAAGGTTAGTTAAGGGATAGTATTTCTTTGATCTCGGACGCTGAAGGAACACGGCCTGTCATAACCACCTTCTCTTCTACCACGAGTGCAGGAGTACTCATCACACCATATTTCATTATTTCTACAATATCTTCAACCTTCGTTACAGTGGCGTCAATACCCGCTTCTTTAACAGCTTCCATTGTTGCTTTTTCAAGTGCCTTGCACTTTGGACAACCTGTGCCCAGAACTTTGATAATCATTTATTTATATATTTAAGTAAGTCGTTGGTTCGTTGTTCGTAAAACTACGAACATTGCGGCTAAATTTTTTTTAAGTCTTCAGAAAGCTTTTAAATAAAACCTGTGCTTCTGCCCAGTTTTCTTTGTTAAGGCAATACTTCACCTTTGGCGCTTCTATTTCGCCCTGTATAAGGCCGGCATCCTTTAGTTCTTTCAGATGCTGCGATATGGTCGATTTTACAACCGGAAGCACTTCTGTAAGATCGCCACTATAACAGCAGGACTGGTTTGACAGTAATTCAAGAATGTACATACGGATAGGGTGTCCCATCGCTTTGGCAAACCGTGCGGCCCTCTTCTGTTCCTCTGTAACCGGACTCTTCCTGCTCATCTTATTCGTAAAATACCGAACAAATATTACAATTTCTTTTCAATTAAACAATCTTACATCTTCCTGAATAGCAGAACGCAATCCTCCGGAAAATGTAAGATATCCAGCGTTATTTACTTAAAATGACAGCCTTGGGATAATATTTATTGCGCAGCCAGAAGGCAACATTCACCAGAGCGATCAGTGCCGGAACTTCAACCAAAGGCCCGATGACACCGGCAAAGGCTTGTCCGGAGTTAATTCCGAAAACTCCGATGGCAACTGCAATGGCAAGCTCAAAATTGTTACCGGCAGCGGTAAAGGCAATAGAAGCGTTCTGAGAATAGTCCGCTCCCAGCGATTTGCCGAAAAAGAAGCTCACGACAAACATAATTGCAAAGTAAATCACCAGGGGAATAGCAATGCGTACTACGTCGAAAGGGATCTGAACAATCAGCTCTCCTTTTAAACTGAACATTACCACAATGGTAAACAGCAAAGCGATCAGGGTGACCGGCGAAATAAAAGGAATGAACTGTTCTGTAAACCATTCACTTCCTTTTGCTTTAATTAGCAACCAACGGCTAATCACTCCTGCGGCAAAGGGAATTCCTAAATAAATGCCTACGGATTTGGCGATCTCACCCATACTTACATCTACCACGGATCCTTCCATTCCGAACAGCGGAAGAAGCACTGTAATAAATACATAAGCATACACGCTGTACAGTAATACCTGGAAAATACTGTTCAATGCTACGAGTCCGGCTGCATATTCCCTGCTTCCTTCAGCCAGTTCGTTCCACACGATAACCATAGCGATGCAGCGTGCAAGACCGATCATGATCAGGCCGATCATATATTCTGGTTTGTCGTGTAGAAAAGTAACGGCCAGGATGAACATCAGTACAGGGCCGATAACCCAGTTCAATATCAGGGAAGCACTGAGTATTTTCGTGTTCCTGAAAACCTCACCAAGACTTTCATATTTCACCTTCGCAAGTGGCGGGTATGAATTGATGAAGGTGGCCGATGACGGAACAAAATATCCGAGAGCAACGCCTATACCCATTGCCAGAAATATCCAAAGAGTTAAGTACCGGTCTAAAAACCCTAATTTTTTTCGTCCGGCCGCCGGGGCACAGTTATTTGCACTCATCTTACTTATTCTGAAATATGTTTATTCACGAAATCAGCGGTGTATACTTTAATCATGTCTCTTACCCGTCTGAACTCTTCCATGATCTCTTCTGGTGTACCCTGGGCTTTAGCAGGATCAGGAAAATTATAGTGAAACCGCTCTACATTGCCAGGAAAGAAAGGACAGGCCTCTTTCGCATTATCGCAAACGGTGATGACATAGTCGAACGGAACCGAAAGATATTCATCCACATGATTAGAAGTATGTTTAGAGATATCGATATGGTCTTCGGCCATAACCTGTATGGCTTTCGGGTTAACCCCGTGCGTCTCTATTCCTGCACTGTAAACACTCGCTTTATCACCTGCAAAATGCCTCAGGTAACCTTCTGCTAACTGACTACGGCAACTGTTGCCGGTACATAACACTAAAATATTCTTCATCTAAACTTAAATTATTCAACATTAATTACAACAACCTGATCCGGGAGTGCAGCAACCTGCATTTCCCTCAGCAGGCTTTTCACCAAATACAGTGATACTGAAGATGCCGGTATTACCCGATTTAAAACTTTCTATTTCATCTTCAGAGAGATAACGCCGCAGGATGTCATCAGGAATAACAATTGCCTTTTGCTTTTGAACGATAACATTTTTAAATCCGGCTGATTGGATGAATTGCAGATACTCGTCTTTCTGTACTGCTCCCGCAACACAGCCAGCATACATTTCGGCGTCCTTTACTAAAGATTCAGGTAGTTCTCCAGATAGTACGATATCCGATATACTGAAATGTCCGCCCGGCTTTAGCACCCGGTAGATTTCCTGGAAAACAGCTTCTTTATTTGGAACAAGGTTCAGTACACAATTGCTTACGATTACATCGGCCGTGTTAGCTGTAACGGGCATTTTTTCGATGTCGCCCTGGCGAAATTCTACATTATTATACCCCAGTTTCTCCGCATTTGTTCTGGCTTTGTCGATCATCGCCGGAGTAAAATCAATTCCTATCACCTTACCTGCCTCTCCTGTCTCTGCCCTTGCAACAAAACAGTCATTGCCGGCACCACTTCCCAGGTCGATAACGGTATCACCTTTCTTAATCTGGGCAAACTGTGTGGGCAGGCCACATCCAAGTCCTAAGTCCGCTTCGGGATTATATCCTTCCATTGTAGAATAGTCGTCGCTCATGATGTTGTACACCTCTGTAGAACAACAGGATGACCCGCAGCAGGACGACTGATTTGTTTCTTTGTCCTGAAGAGCTATCTCACTATACTTTTGCCTGACCAGTTCTTTTAATTTTTCTGAATTTTCCATGTTGATCAAATAAATGATATTGTAATATTACGATATATGACTATAAATTTTTTTAACAGCAGTCTGCCTGTCCTTTATAAGAAGAAAAGAAGCTATTCAGATGCGACTGAAGATCTTTCCATACAGCGGGATTTATACAATAGCATACGCTCACTCCTTCTATTGTTCCCTGAATTAATCCTGCATTCTTAAGTTCTTTAAGATGTTGGGAGATGGTTGCCTGAGCCAGCCCCAGTTCGTCAACAAGATCGCCGCAAATACAGGCGTTGGCTTTAATGATCTGTTGCAAAATGGCAATCCTGGCAGGATGCGCGATTGCCTTCAGCATCACCGCCAGCCGATTCTGCTCCTCCGAAAATATTTCTGTTTTTGTGATTCCCATAATATATTGCAATATTACGATTAATGTTTTTAC
>DALYUO010000030.1:0-1116 GCA_031981225.1 Pararcticibacter sp. | reverse complement strand
ACGCAAATATTATTTGAAAAATCTGCACCCTAAGGTTACAGCTATGCTAATTATGGGTTCCCGAGGTTATTTTGCCTGCATGCGCACTGCCCCGATTAACATCAGGACACCCTGGTTTAATCAAAGCAAAACCGCAAATAACTAGATCAGGCGATCTTCTTTACCGTATGGAGATCTTCAGAATAAGCATTTAGAGTGTCTTCTTCCCTGAGTTTCAATGTTGCAAGTATCAGGTTCTTGTCCTTTTCACTTTCGAGCAATCGTTCGTAAAGCTCCATTATCTTGCTAAACATTTTAAAGTCGGCATGAGCTGTCATTGCATCACCATGGCGGGGTTCATCGACGACATGATTATTAATAACGGTTTCCTGATCAAAATTAATAATTGTCTCTACGCTGACCTGAAGAACATCTGCTATCCGGGATAGAACTTCTTCGTCTATGCTTTCTGCCTGTTCCAGTTTAGAGATCTTCTGCTGACTAAATGAGAGTGCAGAAGCCAAATACCCCTGTTTTATGCCCCTAATTTCTCTGATTGCCCTAACATTCCGTCCTATGTGAGCATCTGTCTTTTGACCGTTCATGTACAATTCCCCTAATCGTTATTACCCTTTTCAATAACTTGATTGTCTCTGTGTACGGTAAGGAGTTTAAATAAGTTTTAAAATAAGTGTCGAAAAGACGTGATCTTAATCACATTTTATAACATCTCTGCAATAAAATGGAGGTATAGACGTATGCATAGATAAATTATTTGTACAGCAGAAACGGAGCCACCATCGTTTCCCATTGGCTTACATCGGTAAAAGGAGCTATTCTATCAATGAAATACGGCATATCGGCTTCAAACAGCAGATGGCTGTTTCTGCGTCCGAGAAGCAGATCGAGATGGCGCTCTCCACTATTATTCACATGAGTTTTATATGGCTCCCACTCAAAAGCATCTTCATGCGTATCCATGATCGCTTTCAACAGCAGCAATCCGGTTCTAACCGGATGAAAACGACGGGGATCGCTTACATGTAACATGATTCCTTTACATGAAAGGTTCCGGTATTTTCGGATCAAGCAAAAAAGTTGGGGAGGAATAGTTAAGAATCATAATTTTGCAGGCAA
>DALYUO010000029.1:29116-29408 GCA_031981225.1 Pararcticibacter sp. | reverse complement strand
AAGATACGAAGACGGGGAAAGCCGCAACTGGACATCGGAAGAACATCTGGAACAAGCGCCTACTTTGCGGTCCAGAAAGAACAGCGGACCAAAGGACGACGAACTCATCCGTCTGAACCGCTATATTGCGAATGCAGGTATCTGCTCCAGACGGAAAGCCGACGAACTTATAGAAGCAGGTGTTATTTCTGTCAATGGCGAAGTTGTATCCGAACTTGGTTTTAAGATTAACCCAATGAAAGATCTGATTCGCTATAACGGCGAAACGCTGAAAAGAGAGAAGATGGTTTAC
>DALYUO010000029.1:27836-29082 GCA_031981225.1 Pararcticibacter sp. | reverse complement strand
GTTCTGTTGAACAAACCTAAGGACTACATCACCACCACCGATGATCCTCAGGAACGCAGGACGGTGATGCACCTTGTAGAAAAAGCTTCAAAAGAAAGGATCTATCCTGTTGGTCGCCTTGACCGCAATACCACTGGTTTGCTGTTGATGACCAATGACGGCGACCTTGCAGAAAAGCTTTCGCATCCACGCAACAATATAACAAAGATCTATCAGGTAGAACTGAATAAAAACTTAACTCAGGGTGACCTGAATAAGATTGCCTTCGGTGTAGAGCTTGAAGACGGATTAATTAAGCCTGATGTTGTTAGCTATGTTCAGGGAGGTACAAAACGCGAAATAGGCATACAGATCCATAGTGGTAAGAACCGCATTGTACGCCGTATATTTGAACACCTGGGATATGAGGTTGAAAAACTTGACAGGGTGGTTTACGCCAATCTCACCAAGAAAGACTTGCCACGAGGAAGATGGCGATACCTTGAAGAGAAAGAAGTCATACAGCTAAAGCACTTTATAAAGTAACAAAAAAGGCTCCGGTATCTCCGGAGCCTTTTTTGTTACTGACCGGTTGCCAAATATCTTCAGTTCCTGAATTTTTATCTATAATTCATTAACTTCGTCTTATATGAAAACTTGCAACTACTTATTTGGTACACTCTTACTGATACTATCTGCTGCATTTATGAACACAGTTCAAGCTCAAAAATTAGACCTTCTGGTGGGCACTTATACGGATAAAGGAACAAGCGAGGGCATTTACGTTTATAGTTTCGACGGAAGCACCGGAAAAGCAGTTTATAAAAACATTGCTAAAGGAATAGATAACCCTTCTTATCTCGCAATCAGCTCTGATGGAAAATATGTTTATGCAGCGAATGAGAGCGGAGAAGGAATGGTAACGGCTTTTGCCTTCGAAAAGAAAAACGGAGCATTGAAAATACTTAACCAGCAAAAGTCTAACGGAGCTGCGCCATGCTACGTTGCAACTAATAAAAAAGGCAGCCACGTGTTTACCGGGAATTATAGCGGGGGTAATTTTTCAGTATATCCGGTCCAGAAAGATGGGTCGCTTGGAGATGCAGTGCAAGTCATTCAGCATTCAGGCAGCGGAGTCAACAAAGACCGACAGGAAGCGCCTCATGTACATTCAACCGTATTATCCCCTGATGAAAAATTCCTGATGGTGAGCGATCTCGGAACTGACAAAATCAATATCTATCATTTCGATGCCGGCAATGTATCT
>DALYUO010000029.1:23672-27826 GCA_031981225.1 Pararcticibacter sp. | reverse complement strand
CGATTAGTCCTGCAAATCCCCCATTCGTAAGTACAGGAGCAGGCAATGGTCCGCGTCACCTCGACTTTCACCCAAATGGTAAATTTGCTTATTCCATTCAGGAGATGACCGGAAATATTACCGTCTTCGGATATAAAGAAGGCCGGTTAAACAGCCTTCAAAATATATCTATGCTTGCCGGTGATTTTAAAGGCAATACCGGCGCTGCAGATATTCATATTTCCCCAGACGGTAACTTCCTTTATGCTTCCAATAGAGGCGACGCCAATGATATTGCTATTTTCTCTATCAATAAAACTACCGGAAAGCTGGCATTAAAAGGAAGATCTTCTACCCTTGGCAAAGGGCCCAGGAATTTTGTTATTGATCCCTCAGGAAATTACCTTCTTGTTGGAAATCAGAACAGTGACTTCATTGTCATTTTTAAACGTAATAAGGAAAGCGGACTTCTGACCGATACAGGAGAAAGAATAAAAGTAGGATCTCCCGTTTGCCTGAAGTTTGCAGAATAAGCAACGCGTCTTCGATTGGCTGACGGCTAATAGCTTGCCGCCAGGTGTTTACTGTTGTTGCTTTCTAATATCTCCCGGTAAAAAGACTCGTACTGGGGCAAGATCAGGCTAAGATCAAATTCTCTAGCACGTGCAAGCGCACTTTCCTTAAAAGCATTAAGCCGTTCGTTGTCTTCAAGGATATAGATGGCATTTTTCGACATTTCTTCCACGTTGCCTATAGCACTAAGGAAACCGGTTACACCCTGAACGTTCAATTCGGGCAGACCACCTGCGTTGGAAGAAATAACCGGAACTTTACATGCCATAGCTTCCAAAGCTGCAAGACCAAAGCTTTCCGACTCTGAGGGCATCAGAAAAAGATCGGCTACCGAAAGAATTTCTTCTACAGCATCCTGCTTCCCAAGAAAACGCACATTATCGCAAACTCCAAGCTCACGGCACAGCTGCTCGCAATTCACCCGATCCGGCCCGTCGCCAACCATTAAAAGCTTAGAAGGGATCTTTTCAAGTACTTTCTTAAAGATCCTTACAACATCTGCTGCTCTTTTTACTTTTCGGAAATTAGATGTGTGTACCAGTATGCGTTCGTCCATCGGAGCGATAGCTCTCTTGAAATGATCCTTCCGCTTATGACTGAACCTTTCCAGATCAATAAAATTCGGGATTACCTTAATATCCTTTTCTATTTCGAAATGACTGTAAGTTGCCTCACGCAGGTGTTCGGAAACAGCAGTGACACCATCAGACTGGTTGATAGAAAACGTAACGACCGGCTTGAAGGTAACATCCTTTCCTACCAGTGTAATATCAGTTCCATGAAGCGTTGTAACTACCGGAATATGTATTCCGTAAGTCGCCAGGATTTGCTTTGCCATAAAGGCCGCAGAGGCATGCGGAATAGCATAATGTACGTGCAAAAGCTCAAGGCCTTCGAAGCGGACAACGTCGACCAGCTTGCTTGCGAGTACCAGTTCGTATGGGGGGTAGTCAAAGAGAGGGTATTGAGAGACTGAAACTTCGTGGTAATAAAGGTTCTCAGAAAAGAAGTCAAGTCTCGCAGGCTGACTGTAAGTGATAAAATGTACCTGATGCCCATTATCTGCAAGCGCTTTACCAAGCTCGGTTGCCACGACACCGCTCCCACCGAAAGTGGGATAACATACTATTCCTATCTTCATTGCACAAAATAAACAGAAAAAGATGAAGAGATTGTTTGCTCTCCGTAAATTCTTCTAACGGCCATGCTATCTGTTGCTGCTGACAGGTGTATCTTGAATGGCTTCATATATAATATCCTGAATTCGTGGCCTTATCCTCAAACTGCTTAACTTGTTTGCAGGCTGATCGTTTAAACGGTTGGACAGGAATATGTATATCAGATTATATCTGGGATCTACCCACACGCAGGTACCTGTAAAACCTGTGTGCCCATAAGTTTCAGGCGATGCGAGATTGGAAGGATACCTGTTCGTACGGTCGGGGTCCCAGCGGTCGAAACCAAGCCCCCTTCTGCTCGTATTTGACTGCCGCGCTGTGAACATACTGATTGTTGACGGTTGAAAATATTGCTGCCCTCCATAACTACCGCCATTAAGCAGCATCTGAAACAGGATGGCCAGGTCGTTAGCCGAGGAAAAAACACCGGCATGTCCGGCTACCCCTCCCGCTAAAGCAGCTCCCTGATCATGTACATAGCCCAACAACAGGGTCTTCCTGAAATAAGTATCGTTTTCAGTCGGAACTATGCGACTTGTATCAAAGCGCAGCCTCGGGTTAAAGCCGGCTGTCTGCATTCCAAGGGGCTTATAAAACTGCTGAAACACATACTCATCCAGTTTTTCTGATGTCTGCCCCTCCACTATTTCCTTCATAAAATACATACTCAGATCGCTGTACTCATACTTTCCCCTTTGCCTCAGACCAGTGTTAAGCATCCTTGGCAGCATAACGTCTCCGTAAAATCCCTTACGTATATAATAGTTGTCGGCTACTTTAACAGGAAACAGCGCAGATGAATCCCTGCTGAACTCATCTGGTTTAATGCTATTGTGAAAAGGGATGTAAGGAACAAGACCTGCTTCGTGGAGCATTAGCTCACGAACAGTAAGATTATTTTTATTGGTACTCCTTGCCAGGGGAATATAAGCGCCGACACTGGTGTCAAGCCTCAGCTTCTGCTGTTCATACAAACGCATAGCCGCCATTGTTGTTGCTGCAATTTTAGTTACAGAAGCCAGATCAAATATATCTTTAACCTTAGTGGTAAGGGCGCCTCCGTAAGTATGATGTCCATAAGCTTTTTCAAATATTACCTTTCCATCCTTTACCACCATCACCACAGCACCAGGAGTGGCGTGTTTACTGATTGCTTCCGCGACAACATCATCGATGCGGGTTAATGCAGCACCGCTGATGCCTGCATCCTCCGGTACCGAATATTTAAGGCGTGTAGCAACGGTACTAAACCCATCGCCCCGTTTATGCTTTTGCGAAATATCAGACGTAAGCTTCGCGGAGGCTGCTGTGCCGCCAAAAATAACCTGAGCAGTGAAACTCGAAGCGACGGCAGAGCTCTGCGCCGACCAGATTATGGGGCATTCAAGGCTATCCAGCATAGCTAAACTTCTGGGGTTACCAAACAGCGCCACGATCACCTGTTTCTTTTTCTCCAGATCCTTTATGAAGGTCCTGCTTTTAATATCACTTAAAACTGCATCAGTAGCCTGAATGACTACCGTGTTAAAAAGCTTAAGGTCAAAGTTAAGTCTATCAAGATCGGGAGAGCCGCCAGTATATCCCAACGATGAAAACCGCGAAACATCAGCGTACTTATTCAGAACACTATCGAATTCGCCAGCGTAAGTGTACCCCATGTTAACGCTTGCAATCTTATTATCTACTAAATCTAAGAGAGGGACGACACCTTTATTATTATTGAGCAGCACAGTAGATTTTTCTGCATTCTTCATTTGCTCCAACCATTCGTAGCCCGGTTGGCGGCACGAAAAACCGAAAGAGCCAAGAGCCGTAAGCATAAGCAGAAAAAAAGGCAGAGCGGTGGAGAGATGAGTTTTGTAAAATTTCATATGCACGATATTCCCGGTAAGGATAACGAATTTAGAAAGAACTAATTATTATAAAATGAAAAAAGCCCGGATGTTCCGGGCCTGGTTAGTTTGAGTGTTGTTGTTCCCATCTTTGTTACAGTATTGCTACAGACCAGCTTTTCGGCGTAAGCCGTCTGGCTTGAAAATTATACTATATCAGTTGGTTAAATTTGTATTAGTTGTTGATTAAGAGTTTGTAAACATGAAAGTCAGCATAAAAAACGAATTATGCAACTATAATTAAAAAAATCGGCTAAAAAGATTTCCAAATAGCAGTCATTTTCAGGCCGCCGGAGATCAGATACATTAGCAAGAATGTAGTTTACAGGAAGTTGTAGTTTCATAACGACAGAAAAAAAACTTTATTGTGCGAGATAAATTTTAATACCCCCAATGTCATACTTTAATGATATCTGAGAGCAGATAGCTTTTTATTCCTATTTTTGTGGATATAACATATGTCTGATATTATACAGCTTTTACCTGATTCGGTTGCCAACCAGATAGCAGCTGGCGAAGTAGTTCAACGACC
>DALYUO010000029.1:21699-23662 GCA_031981225.1 Pararcticibacter sp. | reverse complement strand
GTGAAGGAACTTATAGAGAACTCGGTAGACGCCGGGGCGGGCAAAATACAACTGATCGTCAAAGACGCAGGAAAATCTCTTATCCAAATTATTGACGATGGCTGTGGCATGAGTGTTACGGATGCCCGAATGTGTTTTGAGCGTCACGCTACATCCAAGATCCGTAAGGCTGAAGATCTCTTTGCCATCCGTACGATGGGATTCCGTGGCGAAGCTATGGCTTCTATCGCTGCCATTGCACAGGTGGAGCTCAAAAGCCGGCGCCATGAGGATGAGCTCGGAACGTTAATATGCATCGAAGGGTCTGAAGTTATTAAACAGGAGCCGGTGTTATGCCCCGCGGGCACCAGCATCAGCATCAAAAACTTGTTTTACAATACACCTGCCCGACGGAACTTCCTCAAAGCGAATCCTGTAGAGCTTCGGCATATGATCGATGAATTTCAGCGCGTAGCGTTGGCACACTCTGATATTCATTTCACATTTCATCACGAGGGCAACGAGCTGTTCCACCTGCCGAAAGCCAGCTTAAAGCAGAGGATCGTTCATCTCTTAGGCAGCTCCTACAATCAGAAGCTGGTGCCGCTTGAAGAAGATACAAGCATCATCAAGCTGAAAGGCTTTATTGGCAAACCCGAATTTGCACGAAAAACACGTGGCGAACAGTTCTTTTTCGTTAACAACCGTTTCGTAAAAGACCCTTACCTCAACCATGCAGTATTAACAGCTTACGATGAATTGCTGCCCGACGACAGCTATCCACTGTATGTCCTTTTTATAGATATTGACCCCTCGAAAATCGACATCAATGTCCACCCGACAAAAACAGAGATTAAGTATCAGGATGAAAAGGCGATATACGCCATTATACGATCTGCAGTAAAACGCTCGCTCGGCCAGTACAACATCACCCCAACTCTCGACTTTAACCAGGAAACCGGTTTTAGTCAGATGATCTCCCATAAAGCGCCTGAGGATATTGTCCCTCCTCAGATTAGCTTTAACCCTGACTTCAATCCCTTTCAGTCAGAAAAGAAATCAGACAGGTCTTCTTCTTACGCCAGCAGTTTCGGCGAAAGTCCCAGGGATGTGACTAAAAACTGGGGCTCTCTATATGAAATTGTAGATACCGTAAAACATGAACAACAACAGATAGACTTAGGCATTACACCCGAAGAGCAGGAAATAATTAATAAAACCGACCGGCAGTTTTTTCAGCTTCATACCCGGTTTATTATATCGCCTATAAAAACAGGGTTCATGCTCATAGACCAGCAGGCAGCGCATGAACGGATCCTTTATGAACGTTTCTTACAGCAACTCGAAACACATCAGGGCGCAAGCCAGCAAAGTTTATTTCCGCAGACTGTCAACCTTAATCCGGTCGATTTCGAGCTTGTGAAAGAACTTCTTCCTGATATTCAGGCTTTGGGCTTTCTCGTGAGGGAATTTGGGAAAAACACATTCGTGGTAGAAGGCATTCCAGCAGACATCAGCTCGAACGTCAGCGAAGTAGAAATGCTCGAACATCTCATTGAAGGATTTAAAAACAACTTCACCCTGTTGAAATTAGATAAAAGGGATAATTTAGCGCGTACTTTAGCCCGAAATGCTGCCCTGAAAACAGGAACACGTTTATCACAGGAAGAAATGAACAACCTGATCGATCAGTTGTTTGCTTGTGAAACACCCAATATATCACTACTTGGAAAACCGGTGATCATTAAATACTCGCTTGAGGAGCTAATACAAAAATTTGAAAAATAACGCCGCAACAGCGGAACCATACACACATGAATAATTACAGACCCTCCCCTTTTGCCAATATATCACCTGTTGTAAAGAACCTTCTCATTATTAACGGGATTTTCTTTCTTGCGACAATGCTATTTAAAAGCAATCCATCGATTCCTATTGTACAATACCTCGCAGTTTACTATTTCGACTCGCCCTTTTTTAGGGT
>DALYUO010000029.1:14630-21689 GCA_031981225.1 Pararcticibacter sp. | reverse complement strand
TGTGGCAGGTGGTCACCTACATGTTTATGCATGGGGGATTCGCGCATATTATGTTTAATATGTTTGCATTATACAGCTTTGGGTCGGTCCTTGAATATATGATCGGCTCAAAACGGTTTCTTAACTTTTACCTGATTACTGGCCTGGGAGCACTTGCTTTACAGTATTTTATACAGGCAATTGAGTTATACAATATTACAGGAAGCATTACCAACAATGGCAGTTTCACGATCGATACTATCACGGGAGGATTCACTTACAACACACAGCTTCTCACTGAGAGTCAGGTTGCTACTATTGCCAACATCTATCTTTCTCCGATGGTAGGTGCCTCTGGGGCGATCTTCGGTGTGCTTACTGCTTTCGGACTGCTGTTCCCGAATGCGGAACTTATGGTATTTTTAATTCCGGTTCCTGTAAAAGCGAAATACTTAATTCCCGTTTATATCGTAATAGAATTATTCCTTGGTGTTGCTCAGTTCTCAGGCGATTCAGTTGCCCACTTTGCTCATCTCGGAGGCGCTTTGTTTGGTTTTATTTTAATCAAGATTTGGAAGATACGTCGCCCTGGAGGATTTATATGAAAAGATCAGTAAGCAGCGAATTATGGTACAAGATGGTTCAATCTGGCAGTAAGCTGAACCTCTTCATCGGCATTAACACTATTGTATTTGTGTTAATCGGACTTCTCACCGTAGTGGAATTCCTTTTTACACGGGAGACGCCATTAGCAAACTGGATAAGCGTTTATATTTCAGTTCCCCCTTATGTGCCTGCGCTGCTTTACAAGTTCTGGACGCCCTTCACCTATATGTTTGCGCACCGCGAATTGTTCCACTTCTTCTTTAATATGCTCTGGCTGTACTGGCTTGGCCGCATATTTGAAGATTTTCTGAACAGCAGGCAGTTTACTTTTACGTATCTGGCAGGCGGCCTTTCAGGCGCTTTCCTGTTCGTACTTTTCTATAATATTTTTCCGGCATTTAAGGACACGCTTCAATTTTCTCCGCCACTCATAGGCGCATCGGCCAGCGTAATGGCTATTGTTGTAGCAACAGCTACTTTGCTTCCTGATTATGCTCTTCGCTTGTTATTCTTCGGAGACGTCAAATTGAAATACCTCGCCATCGTCTATGTTATACTGGATATCATCGGAATAGCAGGAATGAACGCAGGTGGCAGCATTGCTCATCTGGGCGGGGCGCTGCTGGGCTTTGTGTTCATAAAACAACTTCAGGCCGGCCACGACTGGAGTAAGATCTTTTTACGAAAAAAAAGGCTTAAAGTAATCAGAAACAACAAGACGCCAGGCAGCACTAACGCAGTGCCAGATCAGGAGGTGATTGACAACATACTCGATAAGATTTCCAAGTCGGGCTACGAAAGCCTAACAAAAAAGGAAAAAGAACAACTCTTTAAAGCAAGTAATAAAGGATGAGGCGAAAAAGAAGGAAGAAGAAGGGTATAGGCTTTATAAGCAAAACGGCTCTGGCATTTAATGTGCTCTTTGCCTTACTCCTGCTGCTAAGCTACCTCGCTTCTTTTGTAAATCCTTCTTCATTCTGGCCAGCTGCTTTTATCGGCCTTGCCTATCCCTTTTTGTTATTAATAAACATTCTTTTTTTGATCTACTGGCTTTTCAGAAAGCCAGTGCTCATGCTCCTCCCGGCCCTCTCTATTCTTATTGGGTGGAAGTTCCTGTTTAGTACCGTCGGATTTCGTGAATCAACAGCAATAGAAGTACCTAAGTCATCAGAAGACATCATCCGGGTGATGACCTGGAATGTACATGGCTTTAAACCATTTAATCCGGGCAACGACAGGGCGGTTAAAGATCAGATGCTCGATATTATCAGAAAAGAACAGCCCGACATCCTTTGTCTCCAGGAGTACTATTCAAAGCGCCGCGGAGAAAACAATATTAAAAAAGCCCTTGTCGAGATCCTGAACTCAAAGCACTATTATATCCACGAAGATTTTGGTAACCAGTGGGAAGTCCAGGGCATGGTTTTCTTTTCCAAGTTACCGATTACTGATAGCGGGGCTATTGCATTCCCCAATACTATCCGGGGGAATGAAGCGATCTTTGCTGACTTTGTTTTTAACAAGAAAAAGTTCAGAGTATATAATATTCATCTTCAATCTATCCGGTTTCAGCCAGAAGACTATGAATATATCAAGAACGTAAAAGAGATCAACACCGACGTTGAATCTTCAAAACGTATAGGAGCGCGTCTTAAAAGGGCCTTCATCAAACGCAGCGAACAGGCATTGCTGATCAGGGATCATATTGCCCGGACCTGTAAGTCGCCTTATATTATCGTGGGCGACTTTAATGATACTCCGGCCTCTTATGCAGTAAATACCTTGTCTAAAGGGATGAATAATAGCTTCCGGAAAAAAGGGAGCGGTTTTGGAATAACGTATAACGGCGATTTTCCAAACTTCCAGATTGATTACATCCTTGCATCCAAAGACTTTAAAATCAAGAGCTATCTCGCGGTTCAGAAAAAGCTATCTGACCATTACCCGGTCATCAGTGATCTCGAGTTCAATTAAGAACTTACAAAACACGACCTGCTGAAAACTGACAAGTAATTATTAAGTTTGCGACATGAATAACAACCTCGTTGTTTATAACACTTTGACAAGAAAGAAGGAGCTTTTCGCGCCCTTGAACCCGCCCTTTGTTGGGATGTATGTTTGCGGACCGACAGTTTACAGCGACGTGCATTTAGGTAACTGCCGTACTTTCGTATCATTCGACCTGATCTATCGTTACTTGCTCCATTCAGGATATAAGGTTAGATATGTTCGCAATATTACCGATGCAGGCCACCTTGAAGGCGACAGGGATGAAGGCGACGACAAATTCTCTAAGAAGGCACGTCTGGAGAAGCTGGAGCCGATGGAGATTGTTCAGAGGTACACCATAGGCTTTCATGATGTGATGCAGCTCTTCAACACCCTGCCTCCAGGCATAGAACCAACCGCTACGGGACATATTGCCGAGCAGATCGAGATGGTTAAGGAGATCATAAACAACGGATATGCTTATGAGAGCAACGGTACGGTCTATTTCGATGTTGAGAAATACAGTAAGGAGTATAATTATACAGCCCTCACCAACCGCAATATAGAAGAATTGCTTGCAAATACCCGCGATCTGGGTGGACAGAGCGACAAAAAGGGCAGGCTCGATTTCGCCTTGTGGATAAAAGCAAAGCCCGAGCATATTATGCGCTGGCCCTCTCCATGGGGCTGGGGATTCCCCGGCTGGCATATAGAGTGTTCAGCTATGAGCAGTAAATACCTGGGCGAAACATTCGATATTCACGGCGGGGGAATGGACCTGGCGGCGACACACCATACAAATGAAATTGCTCAGTCGCAAGCCTGTCACCACACGCATCCTGCCCAATACTGGCTGCATACCAATATGCTTACAGTAAATGGCACACGCATGTCGAAATCGGCCGGAAACGGATTTCTTCCGGGAGAATTATTTACGGGCAACCATCCTCTGCTTACCAGGGGTTATTCGCCGATGACGGTGCGTTTCTTTATGCTGCAGGCTCACTACCGTAGTACACTCGATTTCTCGAACGAAGCTCTCGAAGCTTCCGAAAAGGGCTTCAGGCGTTTGATGAATGCCTACACACTGCTCGACAAACTAAACGCTTCCGAACAGTCGGATGTCGATATCGCTTCTCTCCGGCAACGGTGCTATGACGCAATGAATGACGACTTCAACAGCCCTGTAGCCATTGCAGAATTATTCGAAGCGGCCAGAATGATCAACAGCATCAATGATGGCAAAGCGTCCATCTCTGCTGATGATCTTGAAGCTCTAAAGTTGCTGATGAACGATTTCATCTTCAACATCCTCGGATTAAGGGAAGAATCTTCTCCTACAGACGATCTTGGCCAGTTGGTTGAATTCATCATCAAACTCCGCCTCGAAGCACGGGCAAACAAGGATTACGCAACTTCTGATAAGATAAGAAACGGGCTCCAGGAATTAGGCATCCAGCTGAAAGACAGCAAAGATGGCACCACATGGAGCAGAATATAGGATAAAAAACATTTTCTTTACTTTTATCGTTATTGCTTGGAATTATCCATTAGCAGTATTATCGGCTGACAGCTGATTTTGGGCCAGGACAAGTATTGAGGATTCCTGCTTTTAATCGGTGTATATTGCATACATTATAAAGAACATTAATGAGATTATCTTTCAGCTTTCTATTCTTATTTTTACTCACTGTAAACGTCTTTTCACAGAATACTGCTGACAAAGTGAGTCAGCTTCTTGCTGCCGAGAACTATTTTAACGCCCTCGTTAAAGAAAAAGGGCTGAAAAAAGCGTTCCTCTCTGTGTCCGACAATAACACCGTCGCATTCAGGCCTAATCCTGTACCCGCTCAGAAGTTTTATAAAGATCAGCCTGACAGCATCGGCTTTCTCACCCTTGACCCGGTTTATGCCAAGATCTCCAAGAGTGGCGACTGGGGCTTTACCGCTGGCCCCTACGTTTTTAAACAGAAAGAAAACGACATACAGGCATTTTACGGCACCTATGTTTCCGTATGGAAGAAGAACAGTAGAAATGTATGGAAACTGGCGATGGACGTAGGAGTATCCCATAAAAAACCTTCAACAGAGCTCAAGAGGCTATATATCAATCCCCGGAACGAAATATTCCTTCATCAGCGCTCCAACACCCGCCTTCAACAACGTGAAGACATTGTATTCAGCTCAGATAAGCTGCTTGCTACCATTACAAAAGCGGACAACAAGATTGCGCAGAATGAGTTCCTGACTGATAACAGCTGGCTGCTATTTCCGGGCAACGAACCTGTAGTTGGAAAAAAAGCGATAATGGAGTTCTGGAAAAAGAAAGGATATAAGGCTATTACAGAGCCGGTAAAGGCCGACCGTTCCTATAGCGGCGAGATCGCCTATACCTATGGAAATGCCAGCATTCTTGCAAAAAAATACAATTATATCCGAATATGGGAGGTTCAGCCCGGCTATAAATGGAACGTCATCATGGAGGTGTTTACTGAAGCTGAGTAAGGTGAAAAAGTTGTAAGTTCTAAGTTCAAGGTTGAAAGCGAAAAGGTGAAAGCTGAAAGGTGTGAGTTGTAGGTTCAACGTTGAGAGTTCAAGGTTAATGACTAATTGCCAATTGCCAACAGCCAATTGCCAACAGCTCTTAATTACAAAAGCTTCTTTATCATCTGCTCAACAGATATCCCCTCTGCTTCAGCTTTATAGTTTCTCACAATACGATGTCTGAGGATGGGTTCCGCTACTGCTTGTACATCCTCAATGTCGGGAGAATATTTGCCCGATATAGCGGCATGACATTTAGCACCTAATACCAGATACTGCGAAGCTCTCGGGCCAGCTCCCCAACTAAGATATTTGTTGACTTCATCTGTTGCTAAAGCTGTTCCCGGCCGAGTCCTGGCAGCTAAAGATACGGCATACTCAAGAACATGGTCCGTTACAGGTACATTACGTATCAGTCGTTGAAAATACTCGATCTCTTCAGCATTCAGGATCTTTCGAAGTTCCACCTGCTTGTTGGCAGTCGTGTTTTTAACCACCCTCAGTTCTTCTTCAAAAGAAGGGTAAGATAACAACACATTAAACATAAAGCGGTCGAGCTGGGCCTCCGGAAGTGGATATGTTCCCTCCTGCTCTATCGGGTTTTGAGTAGCAAGTACAAAAAAAGGCCGGGGCAGCGGATAGGTTGTACCTCCAACAGTCACAATCTTTTCCTGCATAGCTTCCAACAGAGCAGCCTGCGTTTTAGGAGGAGTTCGGTTTATTTCATCGGCCAGGATAATGTTAGAGAACACCGGGCCTTTAAGAAATTTAAATACACGTTCTTCGCCGAGAATTTCAGAACCCAGAATGTCCGAAGGCATCAGGTCGGGCGTAAACTGCACCCTGTTGTAACTCAGATCCAGTACCCGCGCCAGTGTGTTTACCAAAAGTGTTTTTGCAAGGCCCGGCACGCCTACTAAAAGGCAATGCCCGTTGCTGAATATCGATATAAGCACAGATTTGACAACATCTTCTTGTCCAATAATGACATTGCCGATCTCCTTCCTTATCTCATCGTATGAAGCACTTAGTGCATCAATTCCTTCAATATCCGAGCTGTATGCCATCCGTAACTTAATCTTCTATTTAGATACCCACATACTCAGGTCTGAGCAGGACTGATACTCGGGATCTATTTTAATATAAGTGGATTCCCGGCGTTTTTCAAACCATTCGCTCACTGTCCGTCCGACTTTATCATCAAAAGCCATTTCCTTGATCTTGGGAAAGTCCTTATCAAGACTAGCCTTATGAGGCTCTGTCCTCGACTTCAGATACACGAAACGATATCCCTTTTTTCCATCTCTCGCCGTAAAAGGGAAAGGCTTTGAATAGTTGCCTACCTTCATCGTGTCAATAGCAAAAAATATCGTCGGGTCTAATTTATCCGTTGGAATGTAAGTGGTACGCGATTGAACGTTCTCAGCATTCATAATCATTCCACCGTTATATTTAGTATCGTTATTATCTGAGTAAAGTGATGCTGCTGTGGAGAATGGAATCTTCTTGGCCGCTACACTTTGATAAATACTGTCTATATGTAACCTTGCCCGTTCAAGACTTGCCGCTGTAGGTTCGATTTTTATCAATATATGGCGGGCTCTAACCTGCTCCCCTCTGCGCTCTAACACCTGAAGAAAGTGAAACCCAAAGTCAGATTCAAACACCGGCGACAACTCGTTGGCCTTTAGTCTGAATGCAAGCGAAGTAAATTCCTTCACCATCGCTGTCCTGTCAAAGAAGCCCAGATCGCCACCTTCGGCCGCAGAGCCGGGATCTTCAGAATATAAACGCGCCAGTGTAGCAAAATCTTCACCAGCCTTCACCCGCGCGCGCAAGGCTTCTGCTTTGTTTCTGAAAGATTCCTTCTCAGTTTTGGTAAGTTTTGGATAAGCAACTATCTCGCCTACCTCTACCTCTGCATTATACTCAGGAAGGCTG
>DALYUO010000029.1:11571-14558 GCA_031981225.1 Pararcticibacter sp. | reverse complement strand
TAGCGTTTTACCTCCAGCGGAGTGATACCGACGTTCTCTGTAATCTTGCTGTGCATTTTATTTGCTACCAGCTGCTCTCTTACATCAGGACGTATTTCATCTTTGTACTGAATAACAGAACGGTTCAGGAACTGCTCAAGACGCTCCTGCCCCCCTGCCCTTTGTACAAAAACACGCATTCTGCGGTCCACTTCATTTGTCACTTCATCATCTGTCACCGTCACAGAGTCAATTACAGCCTGCTGAGTGAGCAACTTCTGTGTAAGCATTTGCTGTAATACCTGACATTTCACTTCGGGGTTCTGAGGATTTCCCTGTAAAATATAGTTTGAATACTCTCTCTCGATATCAGACTGAAGAATGATATTATCCCCCACAACCGCAACAATTTTATTAATAGTGGTACTCTGAGCAAAAAGAACATTAACAGATGCAAGTAATACAATAATTATCCCTGAGATTTTTTTCATTATGTTTTTAGTACGTTATAGCATGACAGGCGGATGTTACCGCCTGTGTATACACGGTATTTATTTCTGTATTATTTATTTACAATTTAAACTTCGCGAAAATACTGATATAATCTCTTATTTCACCATAAGAAATAACCCCATTTTCCCGGTCTAAAGGTAATTTTAAATTCTCATCACCTTAATAACGTAAAGGCGATTTAACTATTTTTAACAGAAAGAGATTATTATTTTTGCGGCATGACAGATCTGAAAACATCTCACCCTCTCGCTCTTCACTTCCTGATGACTGAAGATATTTTTAGCGTGGATGACTTACAGGATCCTGCCCCTGCTGTTGCAGCGCCTCCAACCGAAAAAGAGGAGGATACCGGGGATACCGTGCCCGTATTTGACTATCAGGGCGAAAACAACCGGTATATGCTGCTATTGCACGATAACCCCAGTCAGAAACTCATGCCATCAGGCGAGCTGGACACTCTTAAAACTATTTTGCTCGCGAAGAAAATGGACATAAAGGATGTTGCTATCGTAAATATAGCACAATACCCTTCGGCTACCTGGCGTCAGCTAAAAGGATACTTTGCATGTAGCAGCATAGTTTTACTCGGAGTCCCTCCCGGTCGGCTGCAAATTAATGAGATTCAACAAAACGCCGTTACGCCATTTGAAGGAATGAATGTGCTGCGTACCTACAGTTTTTCAGAAATGCTCAATAACAATGACAGGAAGAGGGCATTCTGGAACGAAATGAAAAAATTATAAAATGAAAACACTGGTATTTGCAACCAACAACAAGCATAAACTGGAAGAAGTTCAATCATTAACAGGCACCCGATTTAAGCTTAAAACATTGGAAGAGGTCGGGTGCTTTGACGACATTCCCGAAACCGGAAATACTTTTCAGGAAAATGCGTCTCAAAAAAGCCATTATCTCAGTGCTCATTTTAATGTGGATTGTTTTGCCGATGATTCCGGGCTTGAGGTCGACGCCCTGAACGGGGAACCCGGAGTATACTCTGCCCGTTATTCGGGAACAAGGGATTCCGAAAAGAACCTCCAGCTGGTACTCGAAAAGATGAAAGGCAAAGAAAACAGGAAAGGCCGGTTTCGCTGCGTGATTTCGTTAATAATAGCCGGAAAAGAACACTTTTTTGAAGGTACTGTTGAAGGAACAATCACCGGGGAAAAATCAGGCACTGATGGCTTTGGTTACGACCCTATATTCAAACCTGACGGATATTCGAAAACCTTTGCTGTGATGGATCCCGACGAAAAAAATGCGATCAGTCACCGAGGAAAAGCAGTAGCCGCACTTATCAGCTTTCTCAATAAAACATAGTCCCGTTGACTCTGCCTATTTCCTGACTACAGGATCCTGCTTTCTGTTTGTACTGTCCGCCCCTGCTTTTTCATTTAACAGAATGGCAGGCGCTTTTACCGCTGGCTTTGTCACTTTAACTTCATCCTTTTTTACAGCACTATCTGCTTTTGAAGGTACACTTATTGCTTTTTTCTTCGGAGCTGTCGTTGATTTTGCGGAAGTTTTCTTACGCCTTAATGTCGGAATAATTTCCTCCTTCGACCTGGGCCGGTCCTTAGGCTTCCATATAAAGCCATCCAGTATATCGATGTCCTTAGGCATCTTCTCTATGGGATAAAACTTTCCTTCGGGCTTTCGTACAAACATCACCTGTTTCAATTTATTTTCCCCAAAGGTGAGTCGCATGCGACTGCTTAATGAGCGGTTCATTCCCGTATAGGCGCTGTCCTCTATCGAATAATAAACGCTCTCGGCATTCCCATCCACGAACATGCTTTCTAGTTTATTATTTTTAAAGATGCCAGTAATTACTTTACCCTTTACCTGGTTGAACTTCGTAGAATCACCCTCCGTACTAACTACAAAACCATTATGCTGCAGGAGCATGTTATCCAGTTTCCTGTTCTTCATCTGCATATAAATGGTATCGGCCGTTAGCTGGGAGCCCTGCGTCCATATAATTGGATTCTTATAACAACGGATGATCGAGTCGGCATAACTATAGAATGCAGAATCCGATCGCGACTGCAAGTCTGATTTAAAGATCTTCACATTATGAAATGCATAAATAGCCCTCGTTTTGGCTGTATCGGCAGGACTGATTGCTTTCTTATTAACAGAATCTTTATGCAAGTTCGTTTTTTTAGACGTATCCGCTTTTAATGGAAGAACCTTTGCTTTCTTAGTGAGCGTGTCAGGAGCATGCAGGGCAGAATCGGTGCGTACCGTGAGAGAATTAGGCTTCACGGGGGGCTTAGCGTTCATTATTAGTGTGTCAGTTTTGATGGAGTCACTCTCTGCTATCGCCGGCTGCTGCTTCTCCTTTTTCCTGAACAGCCCTCTTCGCTTCTGCGGCTTTGAATCCCTGGCAACAGGGGGACTTACTTTTGCTGCAGGCGGAGGGGTATCGCTTTGTTTCGGCACAACAATCCCTTCACCTTCAACAACAGGATCAACAGCTATTTCAGCGTCCG
>DALYUO010000029.1:11006-11522 GCA_031981225.1 Pararcticibacter sp. | reverse complement strand
CCTTCATTGGAATCAGCTTCGTAATAAGAGTATCAGCTGCCATCCATATAGAATCGACTTTCGCAGAATCCTGTTCAGTTTCAATAATTACATAAGCATTCCGGGTAACTAAAGCGCTTTCATCCTTCTTTCGATAAATGCCCTGATCGCCTTTCAGGGTAACCTTCTGCACTGTATCGAGGAATGTTATATTATTGATTGCTTTACCGAAACCGGCCTTCCCATCATAATATAAACTATCGCCTTTTAATGATTTACTGCCCTCGGTATAAAGGTTCTTTCTGCCAAACCAGGCCTGATCAGTAAGTGTATTATAACTGCCATTTTCAGTATACAGCTTCGACTGTTTATTCTGACCCTTGCCCTGGATGTTCGTCGGTCCGAAAAACCAGGCGATTTTCGAAGTACTGTTATACTTCAATGTGTCTGTCTTAATCAGGGCGTCAGGAGTGTTAACTACCACATCATACCTGAAGTATGCATCTCTTGAGCTGGCAAAATAATACCCGTTTTTGC
>DALYUO010000029.1:9251-10996 GCA_031981225.1 Pararcticibacter sp. | reverse complement strand
GCTGGTTAATACATTCTGCCCATTGTCAATCTTTCCTCCTCCAATATACGTACCGATCCGGGTTCCCATATTGTAAGTGAGGTGATTGGTTGTAAGAACCGCATCATTATCCACTAACCGCACGTTATTGGTTAAAATGGCAACCCTCGAATTACCATCGTAGTTTAAAACATCAGAATATATTACCGTTCCGTCAGGCTGCGTGATAACAACATGTCCGAATGCGTCAAACGCATTGCCTGCCTGATTGTAATCGGCGCTGTCGGCCGCTAATGTAGAACCTTCATGAGCAAATACAGGCCTTATAAACCGGGCGGTGTTCGTTCCAACACCTTTCAGTTTTTCCGAACTGGTAAGTTGTATCTGACTTCTCCTCTGGGCAGCAACCTGTAAAGCTGTTAGTAATAAAAATAAAAGAAAAACGATTTTTCTCACCGTGCAAAAGTAGATAAAATTCTTCGATGCGAACATGTTATCACAGGATCAGGCACTCGAATGATAATTGCCATATCAAAATTTCATATTGCCGATTTCCGGCAGTAAATATATAATTTTGGAAAATGTTACCCGTTACCCGCTTTCTGGAGTTCATCCATAGAAATCAGCTTTTCCTGAAACCGGAAAAAGTACTTCTTGCAGTAAGCGGGGGCCGTGACTCTGTGTTAATGGCTCATCTGTTTAACGAAGCTAAACTAAACTTTGGTATAGCCCACTGTAATTTTGGCCTGCGCGGAAAAGAGTCTGACGGAGATGAAGCTTTCGTTAGAGAACTCGCTTCAACGTTTGATGTACCCTTCATAACTATTCGTTTTGCAACTGCTGCCTTCGCCGCGGAAAATCGCATTTCCATTCAGATGGCAGCAAGGGAACTTCGCTATAGTTGGTTTGAAGAAATGCGGGTACAGCATGGTTACCAATACATTGCCGTAGCACACCATCGGAGCGACGCAACAGAAACCGTCCTTCTTAATCTTGTACGCGGCACAGGCATTTCTGGACTGCATGGCATCCTACCGAAGCGCATGAATATTATCCGGCCCTTGTTGTTTCTCTCTTCAGACGAAATAAAGGAGCACGTAGGTGCCAATAGTATTCAGTTCAGGGAAGACAGTTCAAATTCTTCAGACAAATACGCCCGCAACAAAATCAGGCTGAATGTCATTCCTCATCTCAGGGAGCTGAACCCCCAACTAGACGAAACATTTGCTGGAAATAGCAAACGCTTTCAAGAAATTGAAGAATTCCTGAACACGCATATTGAATCGCTTAGACATACGCTTTTTGAAACTGGCAGCGAAGGAGAAATGCATATTCCAATTGAAAAGCTCAAGACGCTGAAACCCCGTAAGTTATTGCTCTTTGAACTTTTCAAACCGTATAACTTTGAAGAACCGGTACTTGAAGACATGGCTCAAGCCTGGGACAAGCAGCCTGGAAAGAAGTTTGAGTCGCCAACACACACACTGCTTCTCGACCGTCATCAGCTGATCTTAAAGGAAAATGACAGATCTGAGACACCCGAAGTTCTTGTGGAGGCACAGGAAAAGGCTGTTCACTGGAAACATCTTTACTTTAAAAGCAGGTATGATAACATGCCAGGCCTGACTATTTCTACCCGGCCTGAAATCGCTTTTTTTGATGCACATCTGTTACAATTCCCCCTTAAGTTGCGTCTATGGAAAAAAGGGGATTTCTTTTATCCATTCGGGATGAAGGGCAAAAAGAAAGTCAGTGATTTTTTTACC
>DALYUO010000029.1:0-9241 GCA_031981225.1 Pararcticibacter sp. | reverse complement strand
TCGCTTTTTTCTAAAGAAAATGTGCCGGTGCTTGAAAACGGAAACGGCGATATTCTCTGGATCGTGGGCTTCCGTACAGACGACCGGTATAAAATTACGCCTCGTACCAATAAAGTTTTTATTTTAGAAAATCTTAATACACATGAGTAGCAAGGCCACGTTTACCGAGAAACAATACCTCGGAAGAGACTACAACAGAATAAGCATCAGGCTTGTAATGATATTATTCTGTTTCACAGCTTATTATATTAACTATGAGCGTGAACGAAACGGCGACTTGTTTCTCGTCGTGGGTTGTTCAATCCTGATCGTTTCTGTGATCATGCTTTTTATGGTTCACTATCGCACCACTGTTAAAAATCAAAGCGTGATCCTCGATGGGCTATGGACTACCAGGCTTGTTAAGATTGACTTAAATAGCATTGTAAAAGTCGAAAGAACTAAATATAGCTCTTACATTATCAACAACCCTGTCTACAACCTTCATACAAAAGGCAAGATCCGCTTTTATGCAGGAGGCAAAGAAGCCATCAGCCTTACCGATAGAGACGGCCTGGAGTATATTATTGGAACACAATGTCCCGTAGAACTCGAGGAAGCTATCAGAAAGGAAATGGTGAAAGCGGAAAGCTAAAAGCCAAAAGCGGAAAGCTCAATGCAGAAAGCTTAAGGTCGAAAGTAAAAAAGTTGGAACGTAAATGCTATTAACCGACTGATAGCTGATAGCTAACGGCCAACTCCCCCACAGCCAAATACTAAAAAAATTTCGACAAGCAGCCTGAATTCCTTACTTTTGATAAAACTATTAACTCTATAGAGAATGCAAGGTTTCAGAACTGAGCTGGAAAACCCGCTCGTACAGAAGGATATTATAGAACTTGAGAGAAAGATCAGACTTTTCAGAGAAGGTAAAATACATGAAGAAAAGTTCCGTAGTCTGAGACTTGCACGTGGCGTTTACGGTCAGAGGCAGCCAGGCGTACAGATGGTCAGAATAAAACTTCCTTATGGCAGACTAACTATACAACAGCTGTACAGAATAGCTGATGTATCCGATGAATTTGCTACAGGAAATCTTCATATTACCACCCGTCAGGATATTCAGATTCACTTTGTAAGTCTTGAAAGGACTCCTGAATTGTGGGCGGAGCTTGAAAAAGATTCTGTAACGATCAGGGAGGCCTGCGGGAATACCGTCAGGAACGTAACAGGCTCGCCAATGGCTGGGGTAGATCCTAATGAGCCGTTTGATGTTACGCCTTACGCTCATGCTTTTTTCGAATATTTTTTAAGGAACCCGATTTGCCAGGATATGGGCCGCAAATTTAAAATTGCATTCTCTTCTTCCGAATCGGATACCGCCTATGCATTTATGCATGATCTTGGTTTCGTGCCAAAAGTAAAATACGAAAACGGAGAGGAAATACGCGGGTTTAAAGTTATGCTGGGTGGAGGTTTAGGCTCCCAGCCGCATATTGCTGAAGAAGTAACAGATTTCATGCATGAGGATCTTCTCATTCCGTTTGCCGAATCCGTAATCCGTGTATTCGACCGCTATGGCGAGCGTGCAAAGAGAAATAAAGCGCGCTTGAAATATCTGATACAGGACATAGGAAAAGAAGCTTTCCTCGAACTTGCCGAGAAAGAAAGACTTGCTCTTAAAAACAAAGTATATAAAATTAACCGGCCGTCAGATGAGCTTACGCTGCCTGTCACTGTGTTTCCTGCCCTGGAAATTAAAGACCCATTGAAATTTGAGCAATGGCTTCGCACCAACATCTTCCCTCAAAAACAGCAAGGCTATGTTGCTGTAGGAATAAAAGTTCAGAACGGCGATATTAAGACTCCGGTAGCTCGCAAATTCGCGGAACTTGTTCTTGAAGCTGCCGCCGATGATATACGGCTTACAAACACGCAGGGAATTCTGCTTCGCTTTGTTAAGGAAGAAAACCTCCCTTACTTGTTTGAAAAACTGAACGCACTTGGCCTGGCTACTCCCGGCTTCGAAAGCCTTGCTGATATCACTTCCTGCCCGGGTACAGATACCTGTAACCTCGGAATTTCTAATAGCACCGGGATCACCAGAGAACTGGAGAGAGTGATCACCGAAGAATATCCCGAAATGATTTACAACAGGGATATTACCATCAAGATCAGCGGATGTATAAATGCCTGTGGCCAGCATGCGATGTCGGCAATAGGGTTTCATGGCTCAAGCATGAAAATAGGCAAGCTGGTTGCTCCTGCGCTGCAGGTGCTTCTGGGCGGCGGACCAACTGGCGACGGGCATGGCGTAGCATCTGAGAAAATCATTAAAGTACCTAGCAAGCGTGGTCCCCAGGTTCTGCGTACCCTTTTAGAAAATTATTTAAGCAACTCCACAGAGGGAGAGTTATTTAATCAGTATTATAACAGGCAGGGTAAAATCTATTTCTACGACCTTTTGCATCCTCTTGCCAGCGCAGAGAATGTCACACCCGAGGATTTCATCGACTGGGAACATACCGAGCCTTACAAGCCCGCAATTGGCATCGGCGAGTGTGCCAGTGTAATGATTGATCTCGTAGCAACCCTACTGTACGAAGCGGAGGAAAGGATACAGTGGAGCGCGGAGGCATTTGAAACTGGCGAATATGCAGATTCTATCTATCATGCTTATACCGGATTCATTAACTCTGCGAAGGCCCTGTTGGTTTCTGAAGGGGTAAAGACCAATACTCAGGCCGGAATCGTAAGAGATTTTGACGCGCATTTTATAGACCCAGGAAAATTCACCCTCACGTCCAGCTTCAATGACTTGGTATATCAGCTGAACCAACAGGAACCAACGCGTGAATTTGCAGAATACTATTTACAGCAGTCGCAGTTATTCAATCAGCAGCTTACAGAATACAGAGCGATGCAACTATCGGAAGGCTAACCGGATTGTTTAGGCTGGTCATTATTGCGATATTCGTAATTGAGATAAAAGCAATTGGAGGAGAATCAGAATGAGCAAAATGGAGCCACTGGAAAAATTGACGACAAACGCCGAAAACGTATCAAATTCGCATATTCCCGACCAAAAAATGGAACTTACAGCGAGGGTACCGGGATCTGATAATTCCAATCCCCTGTTCCCCGTTTTTCTAAAGCTCGAAAATCTGGATCTTCTACTCGTTGGGGGAGGATACGTTGCCCTCGAAAAACTGTCGGCTCTGCTGGCAAATAGTCCCCGGGCCAGGATCAGAATCGTGGCAACAGAAATAAGCCGGGATGTTAAGGATGTAATTATCAAACACGGCATTCCTTACCAAGAGAGGGCTTTTCGTAAGGAAGACCTGGACGGGACCGACCTGGTCATTATAGCGATCAACGACAAGGCTGCGAGTACAGCGATCCATGCCTGCTGTAAAGAAAAGAGGATTTTAACGAACGTGGCCGACAAGCCCCAATATTGCGACTTTTACCTAAGCTCTATTGTGCAAAAGGGGAACCTCAAAATTGCTATCTCTACCAACGGCAAATCCCCCACCATTGCCAAAAGAGTAAAGGAAGTGCTGAGCGATACATTTCCGGATGAAATAGAGAATGTATTGGATAATATGGAAAAGATCCGCAACACGCTTAAAGGTGATTTTTCAGACAAGGTACGACAGCTTAATCATATCACCCGCGTTCTGGCTCCCGAAAAAAAACGTTATAGGAAACCTTTATCTTCGATACTGCTGTATGCCGGAGCTGCTGTCTTCTTTATGTTTACTGGTTATTTCATTCTTTCTTACCTACTAAAATAGATTATAAATTGCCGGGATGCTTTATGATTGCATCTTATAGAAAATACTATATTTGTTCAATTATTTAATTTGCTTTGCTCACCAAAAAAACAAAATATGCTGTAAAAGCCCTGATGGCTCTGGCACGAAACAAAGAGAATAAGCCGATGCTTATTTCAGAGATCGCCGCCAGGGAACAGCTGCCAAAAAAGTTCCTGGAGGCAATCCTGCTGGAATTGAAACGAAACGGCTTTCTGGGCAGTAAGAAAGGCGCCGGCGGCGGGTATTACCTGATGAAAAAAGCAGAAGAGATCAAACTTGCTGCTATTATTCGGGTGATCGACGGCCCTATAGCCTTACTTCCCTGTGTGAGCCTCAACTTCTATGAGCGCTGCGAGGAGTGCACTAGTGAGCTTTACTGCGGCATAAGAGATGTCATGAAGGATGTCCGCGACGCAACCCTGAAAATCCTTACCGAAACAAGTCTTGCAGACATGATCGCCCGTGAAGATTCCATAAAAGAAAAGCTATCTGAGGGAGAAACACAGCAGTTTCTGAGTTAACACTTTTTTTCCTGCCACTTTGCTGAGAACTCCCCGGTGTTATGATAAGGAAAAATGACTTATTGGCTTTTATAGAGCCAAGACTATCTTTGAATTTATTACTTAAAACTTACGACTTATTACGTATCACTTAACACTAGCAATCTTTTCCTAAACAGCTTTTCCGCCTGCTTTATGATTTCCGATTTCACAAACAAAACATTCTCTTTCAATTTATTGTTAATCATATAACCCTAATTGAACCATAGTATTTTCTATAGAAAGACAAAGGTTGGGTGATGAGGGTTAAGCAAGCGGTCGGGTATCTTCTGATGCCTGGCCGTTTTATATTTTTCACTACCTTCTTCGGCCGTAAACCCTCCGCATCGCCAACAAGAGAACAAAGATCCCGCAGGCAGCGGTACCGGCCCAGGCGATATAGTCGCCATGTTTAACATAGAATGTAATATCTTCATTCAGGTTTATGTCTTCTTTTAAGGCCGTTGCTTCCCACCATTTGCTTTTTTGGGTAATATCTCCGCGTTGATTTATAAAACACGAAATCCCGGTATTAGCAGAACGCGCTACCCAGCGGCGGGTTTCTATAGCTCTCAGTTTCGCATAATCCATATGCTGATCTTTCCCTGAGGTATTCCCCCACCATCCGTCGTTAGTCACAATAGCAATGAATTGTGCTCCCTGAGCTACATATTTAGCAACATATTCACCCCATATCGATTCATAGCAAATCACCGGAGCCACTCCCATCCCACTCTGGGTATAAAAAACAGAAGGTTTATCCTGCCGGCCGAAGCCCCCTGATGATCCGCCAAAAGCAGCAAAAACAGGCTTCATAAATGAAAGCGCCGAGGCAAAAGGCATCTGTTCTACTCCCGGAACCAGTTTCGACTTATGATAGAATTGAACCTTTGGAGAGTTCTCGATATTGACAGCTGCATTAAATATATCAGAATACTTTCCCATGCGTTCTTCAAACCTCGCCGTAGGAGTCTTAGCCGTATCGTACAAAAGGTAGCTTTCAATGCCCGTCAGCACGTTCCCGTTCTTATACTTACTCAAAAAGTTCTGTACAGTGAGAAAGTTAACATTTCCTCTTATTTCATTCTCGTTAATAAATTGAGGTATAGAAGTTTCCGGCCAGATAAAATACTCAGTATTGGGCTGGCCCAGAGAGTCTGAGAGACGAATAAGCTGCTGCACCTGAACCTCGGGAGGGATAGCATCCCATTTCATATAAGGATCGACATTGGGCTGTACCACCACTATATTAGCAGGATTCGTCTTCTCCTGATATTTGAAATAAATAACCAACGAAACAGTAATCGGAAGAATAACCCAGGCTGCGAGCATCAGGCTAAGCCTTTTCTTCATCGCATATCCTGTAGCGGTATTCTCCTTTTGAGAGGCCAGTTCAAAAGCCAGTATATTGGCAACAAGCACCCATAACGTTCCTCCGTAAACACCTGTGTATTCATACCACTGGATCAGACTATGTGCTTCTGCAAAGCCATTGCCCAGCGTCATCCAGGGAAAAGCAAGATCCCAGCTTTGATGCAGGTATTCATATCCAATCCAGAAACTGATCAAACCTACATAGCTGACCACCTTGGAAAAGCTCCTTCGCAAACGATAATATAGCCAGAATGCGAGGGTCATCAATACAGCGGCAAGGCCAAAGGGGATCAGCGAGATAAGCGCCGCAACCCAGGCCGGATTAACCTCCTCCAGCGAGTTGAACACCCAGTAGATACAGGAAGTATTCCAAACAAAGAAAGTTGCGCCTGCCAGCCAGAAGATCTTCTTCCCTTTCTTCTTAGAATCTGACCGGATAATATCTTCAGCCGCAGTTAACAAGGGCACAAAAGCGATCAGCAGCAATGGCGCCGTAAAACGCATCGGAGGCCAGGCCAACCACAATAGAAAGGCGCTGACAAAACCAAGGAGATAATTTCTTTTCACGTTATAACTGAGATAAGATATCTGCTTTTTTTGCCTCGTACTCGTCCGACGAAATCAATTGCTTCTCGAACAAAGTCTTTAGTTTTTTCAACTTTAGCGTCACCTCATCTTCCGGATCATTTAATGAAGCGGATACCGGAGGTAGCGGTTCAGTCGCTATTGGAGGCGCAGAAATTGCAGGTGGCACCGGCACAGAATCAGGAACGATCTGGCTCTTTGGCGGTTCGGATGCTGCCTGTTTTATTTCCTTCTCCTGCTGCTCCTGATGCAGTTGTTCTTTTACCTTCTCAAGCTGTCTGTTCGAAAACTGATATAGTTTGCGGGCCTGCACTTTAGGAATATAGTCGACCGTAAAGTTCTCGCCCTTCATCGGCACAACAGTAAATTTAGCTCCAAAGAATTCCTCCTTGAAAGACACTTCCTTCACATCCCTCCACGAGAAGATCTCAAAGTTGGTAGTGAGGCCCAGATTGCCGGGGATACAGAAAACAATACGTTTGTCTGTCACTATCACAGAATCGGGAATAAGATTCATGGCTGGCTTTTTCTGAACTGCCAGATACAGCATCTGTTCTCCGGGAGTAAGCATATCATTTAATTTTCCTAAAACCTTTTCTGCGGTTTTAGGATCCTGCTCGTCAGTTAAATATTGTTCAAAGCTCATTTCGTTTATCTATAAGTTTTAAGTTCGGCCTTTTCCGCCAACGCAAATTACAAATTCTCCTTTTAATGTATGGGTCTCGAAATAGTTTTTAATTTCAGGAAGGGTGCCCCGAACGGTTTCTTCAAACACCTTAGTAAGCTCCCTCGACACCGAAGCTTGACGTTCTTCGCCCAACACCGACGCCAGCTCTTCCAGCGACTTCAGAAGGCGGTGAGGCGATTCGTAAAAGATCATTGTCCGTTCTTCCTCTGCCAGCTCTTTCAAACGCGTTTGCCGGCCTTTCTTAACCGGCAGGAAACCTTCGAAAGTAAACCTGTCGGTAGGCAGCCCCGAATTAACCAGCGCCGGCACAAAAGCAGTCGCACCGGGAAGACATTCAACCTGAATTTCATTTTTCAGCGCTTCCCTTACCAGGAAAAAGCCCGGATCAGATACCGCAGGGGTACCTGCATCAGAGATGAGCGCCACCATTTTCCCTTCCTTAAGAAAGCGAACAATCTCGCTGCTCGCCTTGTGTTCGTTATGCTGATGATGTGCGTAGACTTTCTTTTCTATCCCGAAATGCTTAAGAAGCGGTGCACTTGTGCGGGTGTCTTCCGCCAGGATCACATCCGCTTCCTTTAATATCCTTACTGCTCTGAAGGTCATATCTTCGAGATTGCCTATGGGCGTGGGAACGAGGTATAGTTTACTCATGTAAGTTGTACGTTATAAGTTGTACGTTCTAAGTTATACGTTATAAGTTGTACGTCTTAAGTTGAGGCAATCACACATAGCAAGGCACTTAAAACTTACTACTTATAACTTACTACTTAAAACTTAAAACTCATCTGTTATCTTTGTCCAAAAATTACAACAATGCTGCAAGTTAGTTATATCCGCGAAAACAGGGAAAATGTTTTGGAACGATTGTCTGTTAAAAATTTTAAACAGCCTGAGCTGGTAGATGAGATCATCGCTTTAGATGAAGAACGCCGCCAGACACAGTCGCAGCTTGACTCCGCTTCAGCAGATGCTAATTCTATTGCCCGGCAGATCGGCGATCTGATGCGGCAGGGCCAGAAGGAACAAGCAGAGGCCCTGAAGGCTGAAAGCCCCCTTCTAAAAGAAAAGATAAAGGTTCTGGGTGAAAAGCTGGCCTCCCTTGAAGAAGAAATGCAGAATAAGATTGTGCTGCTGCCTAATCTTCCGCACAGCTCTGTACCTCTGGGATCAACACCAGAAGAAAACGAAGTAGCTTTCGAATATGGAGAGAAACCATCCTTGCCGTCCAACGCCCTCCCTCACTGGGAATTGGCATCTAAATACGACATAATCGATTTTGAACTTGGCAACAAGATCACCGGTGCAGGCTTCCCCGTTTATAAAGGCAAGGGAGCCAAGCTGCAGAGAGCGTTGATTAACTTTTTCCTCGACAATGCAGAGGAAGCAGGATACCGTGAAATGCAGCCACCTATTGTAGTAAACGAGGCTTCAGGCTTCGGCACTGGTCAGTTGCCCGATAAAGAGGGACAAATGTATCATGTAGGTGTGGACAATCTTTATCTCATCCCGACTGCCGAAGTACCAATTACCAACCTTTACCGCGACGTCATCTTAAAAGAAGAAGAATTGCCGGTAAAAAACTGTGCTTACACCCCTTGCTTCCGCCGTGAAGCTGGTTCATACGGTGCTCATGTGAGAGGATTAAACCGGCTGCACCAGTTTGATAAAGTAGAAATAGTTCAGGTAGCCCATCCTGCTAAGTCGTATGAAATACTCGAAGAGATGAGCGCCCACGTACAGTCGCTGTTAAAAAAACTGGAGTTGCCTTACCGGGTTTTACGCCTTTGCGGAGGTGATATGAGCTTTACTTCAGCGCTTACATACGACATGGAAGTATGGTGCGCTGCACAGGCCCGCTGGCTTGAAGTTTCGTCGGTATCTAATTTCGAGACTTTCCAGAGCAACAGGCTGAAACTGCGCTTCAGGGGAAAAGAGGGCAAACCTCAATTAGCTCACACCCTCAACGGAAGTGCGCTTGCATTGCCGAGGATCGTAGCCTCCCTCCTTGAAAACGAATCCGGATTCCGGAAGCCCTGGTTCCATATACTAAGTTTGAATGGATTGATTAATATAGTATGCCGCAGTAATTGATAGGTTCTATCATTTACTGCGGATCTGTAGAAGTTTCCCGTTTCCTCCATCGGTAATGGCATATAAAGAGCCATCCTGCCCCTGAAGGACGTCACGAATGCGGTTTTTCATATCTTCCAGCAGACGTTCCTCTCCTACCACTTTATCATTTTTTATCACTAACC
>DALYUO010000028.1:13686-29705 GCA_031981225.1 Pararcticibacter sp. | reverse complement strand
GCCTGCAAAATTATGATTCTTAACTATTCCTCCCCAACTTTTTTGCTTGATCCATAATTTTGCCGCGGATCCACGGACTACGTCATAAAAAAAGAGGTTGCTCACTTATCATGAACAACCTCTTTTTTTTGACTGGTACTCGGGGCGGGAATCGAACCCGCACTCTCTGTAAGGAGAACAGGATTTTAAGTCCTGCGTGTCTACCAGTTCCACCACCCGAGCAGGTTAAAGAACCTTTTAAAATTTAAATCCCTTCTTTAGGGGAAGGGATTGGAGCGAAAGACGAGATTCGAACTCGCGACCCCAACCTTGGCAAGGTTGTGCTCTACCAACTGAGCTACTTTCGCATGGTGTTTTCCGTTTTGGTGATGCAAATATAGACAGAAAAGGATGTTTGTCAATATCAAATTGTGTTTTTTTTTAAACTTTATAGTAAATCGCTGGAATTCAGGATATCAAAAATAAGGTCTTTTTCGAATCCCTTCGCTGCGGCATACTGGAGCAGCTTTTGTTTCTTCTTTAAGGTATTGCTTTCCTTTACTGCTGCACTCTTTTTTTCGAGGAGTGTTTGCAGTGTTTTAAAATAGAGCCCGGCATCAATCTGCCGCAGGGCTTTATTTATGATCGCCGGCGGAACGCGTTTGTGCTTTAAGCCGGCAACGATCTTTAACCGTCCCCACTGCTTTATTCTGAACTTGCCGAGGGCATAGGCTATGGCGAAGCGCTCTTCGTTAAGAAAGTTGCTTCCGATAAGCTCAGATATCAGCTCTTCTACGTCAGTACTCATTAATCCATAGCTGTATAGCTTGTCTCTTACTTCCTGTTGCGACCGTTCCTGGTAGGCGCAAAAGCTTTCGGCTTTTGCAAGCGCCGTCTTTTTATCTATTGATTTATTAGGTGTTCTGTCAGTATCCATTCAATTCGTAAAATTATCATTCAAATACTGAAAAATTAACTGAAATTTGGGGACAAATGTACCATATATCATATTCTATCGAGGAGGTGAGCAAATTGATTGACGCAAGGTCATTTACGCCCATCTCCAACGCTAATTTACATACTCTTGCTTTCGACAGCAGGAAGCTTGGCGATATCCATCATGCTCTCTTTTTTGCTTTACAGGGACGTAGAAACGGGCATGAATTTATTGCGGAAGCTTACGATGCGGGAGTCCGCAATTTTGTTGTCTCTGACGAGCGGTTCTTCCCGGGAAAATACACGGATGCAAACTTCTTGATGGTTGCCGATACCCTGACGGCTCTGCAAAAGCTCACAGCTCATCACCGCAGTCTTTTTAACATTCCGGTAATAGGAATTACCGGCAGCAATGGGAAAACTATTGTGAAGGAATGGCTGTATCAGCTGCTGGCTCCCGAAAAAAATGTGGTGAGGAGCCCTAAAAGTTATAACTCACAGATTGGTGTTCCTTTGTCGGTTTGGGCGATGAGTGAGGAACACACCATGGCTATCTTTGAAGCGGGAGTTTCGAGATCGGGTGAGATGCAGTCTCTTGAGGAGATTATTAAGCCAACGATCGGAGTGCTGACAAATATCGGGCAGGCTCATAACGAGGGTTTTGGCTCTATAGAAGAAAAGATAGAAGAGAAGCTGAAACTTTTTAAAGATACCGATCTTTTTATTTATTCGCCAAAGTACCTCCAGGGATATACTGGTGATATCCCCGGGAGGCAGAAGTTTACATGGTGCTGGAACGATAAGGCTGATCTCGAAATTATCGACGGTGAGATATCTGAGGATAACAGGTTTCAGTTTCTCAGGGGGAAATACCTGGGGCAGGATGTTCAGTGTCTGATCCCTTTTACGGATGCTGCATCTGTGGAAAACGCGATATGCTGCTGGGCAACAATGCTGGCATTGGGCTATTCACCCCTGATTGCGGATCAAAGGATTGAAAAGCTTCAGCCTGTACATATGAGGCTTGAACTAAAAACAGGGATCAACAATTGTTCGGTGATCGATGATTCGTATAGTCTTGACATCTCGTCTCTTGCGATTGCACTTGACTTCCTGAAACAGCAGAAGCAGCATGAGCAACGTACCTTAATACTTTCGGATATCCCTGAAGCGGGAACTGATTCAGAAACACTATACACCCAGGTGGCCGCTTTACTGGAAAACAAGAAGGTTGACAGGGTGATCGGCATCGGTCCCGAAATTGGAAAACATGCGGGAAAGTTCAATGTCAGTCATGCTTTTTTTCCTGATACGGCCGCTTTTTTGGCGAACCTGGATGAGCTTGGCCTGGCGAATGAAAGCATTCTGTTAAAGGGTGCACGGCGTTTTGAGTTCGAGCGCATCAGTAAGGCGCTTACTCAGAAAGTTCATGAAACCGTTCTTGAGATCAATCTCAATGCGCTGGAGAACAATCTTAACTACTATAAATCGCAGCTGAAGCCGGGCGTGAAGATCACCACGATGGTAAAAGCCTTCTCTTATGGCAGCGGAAGCTTTGAAATTGCTAACTTACTTCAGTTTAACAAGGTCGATTACCTTGCTGTTGCTTTCGCCGATGAGGGCGTTTCGCTTCGCAGCTCGGGTATCACTCTGCCGGTTATGGTAATGAATCCGGATGTGATGGGCTTTGATACCATGATTGACAATAATCTTGAACCTGAAATTTACAGCCTGAGGGTGTTGAAGGATTTTATTGCGGTGCTCAATCGGAAAAACCGTGAAGATTATCCTGTCCATATTAAGCTCGACACAGGAATGCATCGCCTGGGCTTTGCAGGTGAAGAGGTGGATGCCCTTCTTCCTGAATTAAAGGCGACTAAAGTAGTGAGGGTGAAGAGCGCATTTTCGCATCTGACGAGCAGTGAAGATCCGGCCTCCGACGATTTTACCAGGCTGCAGATAGCACTTTTTAAAGAGTGGACTTCATTGATTGAAAGTGCCGTGGGCTATCCTGTGATTAAACATCTTGCTAATACATCGGCAATAAGTCGCTGGCCGGAGGCGCAGTTTGACATGGTACGACTAGGAATTGGCTTGTATGGCATTGACAGCGTTTATAACGGTAAGGCTTCTCCGCTCGAGACAGTGGCGACGCTTAAAACAAGCATTTCCCAGATCAAGACACTTAAAGCCGGCGAAACGGTAGGATATAACAGGAAAGGTGTTATGCGGCAGGATGGAAAAGTTGCTACCGTGAAGATCGGTTATGCCGACGGCTACAACCGTAAACTTGGAAACGGTACCGGGAAGATGATGGTTAGAGGGAAGGTGGTTCCTACGATCGGAAGTATCTGTATGGATATGTGTATGTTAGATATTACAGGGGTGGATGCGAAAGAAGGGGATGAGGTAATTGTGTTTAGCGGGGATATAACCGTTGAATGGATCGCTGAACAGCTCGGGACTATTCCCTACGAGATTCTTACGGGGATTTCCCAAAGAGTAAAAAGAGTTTATTATTATGAGTGATTTCCGGCAGCGGGCTAGGTTACTCAATCATACCATTAATCTTTAACAATGAACAGAATAGTCAGGGCATTATTGAATTATTTTATCAAGGGGGTTTTAGTTGTTGTCCCGTTGGGCGCTGCTATCATGTTGGTTTATTGGGTGGTATCGTCTCTGGATCAGCTTTTAAACTTAAGTGGGGTAATATGGGTTGACTCGAAAACCGGACTGCCCATCTACATACCTGGTTTGGGGATCCTTACGGTGCTGGTTATTATCCTTTTTGCCGGTATTGTAGTTACGAATGTTATTACTGAGCCGATAAAGAACTGGGCTAACCGCTGGCTGAACCGTCTGCCCCTCTTTAATTTTTTGTATTCATCTATCAAAGACCTTACTGAGGCTTTTGTTGGTGATGAAAAGAAGTTTCACGAGCCGGTGATCGTAGAAATAAATAATTCGGGATACAAGCAGGTAGGTTTCGTAACGCAGAAGGATCTTTCCAGGCTTGATCTGGAGGGGGAGGTTGCCGTGTACTTTCCTTTTTCGTATTCTTTTGCAGGCCAGCTGGCTATAGTAAGTGCAGAGAAGGTAAGGCCACTTGATCTGAGTGCAAGTGAAGCGATGAAGTTTGTCGTCTCAGGAGGAGTGAGCGGACTGGATAAGCCGCACTCGAAGCAGTTTATGCAGGGAGAGGGCCGCTTCAGAAGGCCGTAATCAGAGTTTCTGATAGAGGGCCTGGTATAGCTTTTCATTTTCTTCATCATAGCACACGAAAAAAACATTCGTAATAGCGGTATCCTTTTCGAGGAAGTTCTTTACCGTGTTAAACGCAATTTCTGCTGCTTTTTCTTTCGGGAAGCGGTATACTCCAGTGCTGATGTTGGGAAAGGCAAGGCTTTCTATTCCGTGTTTTACCGCCAGGCTGAGTGAGTTAGCATAGCAATTACTTAGCTTTTCTGCTTCGTTGTCGTTCCCTCCATTCCATACAGGCCCTACCGTATGAATAACATACTTTGCGGACAGCATTCCTGCCGATGTTATTACAGCATCACCCGTTTCACACTTTCCCTGTAGTCCTACAATTTCCATGCATTCTTCAAGGATTCTTTTTCCGCCAGCCCTGTGAATGGCGCCGTCTACGCCGCCTCCTCCCATGAGTGAGGAATTGGCTGCATTTACGATAGCATCTGCGGCAACCTTTGTGATGTCGCCTTTCATGATGCTGATTCTTTCTTTCAGATCCATATTCTTATTGTTCCCGGAGCTTCTTTAAACTCTTCGCTAACCGGTAAAGATTTGTTTTCGTACCAACATTGATCGCCAGCGTGTGCAGATTGCTCTGTTCTATTCGTTTGGTTTGCAGAAGGTAGCTTATCTCTGCAAAAAACTTGAACGTTTTTTTTCCATAATCCAGTCCGGTGTTTAATCGTAACGTTCCGGTGAAGGATGATTTGTTTTCGAAGTTGATTTCATGAGCAGCGGTATTAACTGTTGCCCTCGGCTCGTTAATGATACCGCCTCCAAGGCCTGCTGAACTAAAGATGCGGAGCTTGTTGATCTGCTTTATTAAACCTGCCGAAAATGTGACGATGTACAACTTCGCGCTGGCGTTTTTGGTTTTGTAGTCATAGCCGGGATCGTCATACTTCTGATCGTATTGATAGTTCATATAGTCGAGTGCCGGATATACAAAATAACGGGGGTTTTTAAGGAGTATCTGTAAGCCGATTTCAGATGAGAACTTTGGACTTAATACGTCTGAAACCTCACCCATCGGAAACGCCATACCAATACCCTTAATGCTGAATATCCTGCCTTCCTCGAGGATTTCCTCACTTTTAGACAACAAGGTATCGATGTTCTGAGCTTTCAGGTCGTTAAGGCTGATTAACAGGAAGAATGAAAAGAGAATGAAATAAAGTTTTTTCATATTACCGGTCAGCTTCCCGGTTAGAAGCTGCTGTAGTATGAACAACTTTGATGCGTTTAAGTTTGAATTAAGTTAATGTATCATTTCTTCAATCTTCTCAACTCTGCCATCAAGCAGGTGCACGATACGCGATGCATAAGCCGCATTTTTCTCGGAATGTGTGACCTGAATAATGGTTACGCCGTCTTCTTTGTTAAGCTGCGTAAAGAGATCCATAATTTCTTCTCCCTGTTTGGAATTCAGGTTGCCTGTGGGCTCATCTGCCAAGATGAGTTTTGGTTTCGCTGCCAGCGCCCTGGCTATTCCGACAAGCTGTTGCTGTCCGCCGGAGAGTTGTGAAGGAAAGAGATCTTTTTTTCCGACAATACCAAAACGGTCAAGAGTATCGGCGACGATCGCCTTTCTTTCGCTGCCTTTAATATTCTGATAGATAAGGGGTGTTTCAATGTTTTCGTAAACAGTTAGTTCATCAATGAGATGATAGGCCTGAAATACGAAACCAATATGTTCTTTATATAATGCTGTCCTTTGTTTCTCCTTTAACCTGAACACGGGTTGTCCCATGAAGTCGTAGTCGCCCTCAGAAGCCTCATCAAGCATTCCGAGGATGTGTAATAAGGTTGATTTTCCCGATCCCGAAGGACCCATTATAGATATAAATTCGCCCTCCTGTGCCTGGAAGTTGATGTCTTTAAGTACAAAATTCCGCGTGCCGCCGGTATTGTACCATTTATAAATATGCCTTAAACTGATCATGCTATATTGATTATAAAGTGAACAGGTTCAGTCCCGATCCTTTACTGTTTCAATACTACATTTTACAGGCCATATTTGCAAGATGCTTGTTGCCAGTTGTTTGCTTGTTTCTTGCTTTTGAAGCATGCACGTTTCCGAACAGAAGTGTCCGTATAGGGGCACCGTAATTACTTCTCTGTCGAATCCTTCTTTAGCTTATCCCTAAGCTTATCTGTAATGCGGTCGCCGGCACTGTCTGCTTTGTCTACGAAGTCCCCCAGATGGTCCTTTACTTTATCATTTGTCTTATCAAGCCACATACCAACAGAGTCTGCCCGGGCCTCCGCCGAGGTGAGGATGGTGTACACTGTATCCATTCTGAATACAACTGTTCGGTCTGATTCAGGGTAATCCCAGATCTCGGTTTTATTGACTACATTTTTATTTTTTGGTTCGCCTGTAATAGCGATAACTTCTTCTTTTGACATTCCCGTCTGTACGCCGGATAATGTCTTTGGGCTTTGACTGCAGGCGGCAATCAAAAAAGACAGTCCCAATAAGACGCTGAAGCTGAAAGATCTTGTTAAGGTCATAATGTTGTTGTTTTAATATGTTCAACTTTGAATACAAGCAGGAAGGCGGTTTGTTTAGGTTTCAAAAAAGAAGGAGCAGCCAGCTCCTCCTTTAGGATGTTTGTAATTTTATTATAGCCGCACCGGTTAAGATACCGTTATTTGCTCAGGAGTCACTACTACAGAAACCGGCTCATGCATCTCCGCTTCTGCCATTGCTTTTACAGCACAGTATCCTGTAACGCCTCTCTGCATAAGCGACCCTCCGATAGCTATTTCACCAATAGCAATAAGAGGATGTGAAAATATATTTTTAACACCCTGAAATAAAATAAAAGCGCCGGTTGCAAGGGAGAGAATTCTTTCTGACTTGCCTACATTAGCATTTTCATTTTCCTGCAGAAGAGGGCCTTTGAAGCTTTCTTTTAATTTGTCAATTACCTGATTGTTCATGTTTTCAATTTTAGATTAGTACTTCTTATAACACCTTAATTCAAACAGTGTTTACTTTATTTATTGAATCTGAGCAGGCAGGCTGGCAGGGGATATTTTAAATGCTTTTTCTGTTTGTTATTTCGAAAAATTACATATATTTGATAATTGCTCATCTGGCTAATTATAGACCTTGACCCTCAACTCCAAAAGTTGAGGGCTTTTCTTTTTTAAGGGGCTGCTAAAACGTTAAATTTTGTTAAATCGTTACCGGGAGTAGTGGTAAATTGAAATTACCGCTTTACTTTTGGGTCTCAATAAAAAGGTTTATAATTGGTTAGTTTGAAATCTCCATCTTCTCAGGATGGAGATTTTTTTTTAAACTGGTGGTTTTATTTACAGCTGATATATTACTGCGTTGATATTCATTCCGGCTCCAACGGATGCTATGACAACCTTATCGCCTGATTTAAGCGAATGTTCTTTCATCTGTCCCTTCATAATTAAATCCAGCAATGTAGGAACTGTAGCAACCGAGCTGTTTCCGAGCCAGGAGATACTCATCGGCATTATTTCTTCTCCCGGGCTTTTCATGTCATATAGCTTGAAGAGTCTTTCCAAAATCACCATATCCATCTTCTCATTTGCCTGGTGAATGAGAACTTTGCTGATCTCTGAAATATGGAGTCCGGCCTTATCAAGTGCGTCTTTAACGAGTATGGGGACGTTGGTGATGGCAAATTCGTACAGTTTGCGGCCATTCATTTTTATAAAGAGATCCTCCTGTGCGGGGTACTCCGATGTGTACGAGCTGTCCATCGCCAGAAGCAAAGCATGCTCAATGGCATAAGTGCGGGTTTTATGCGCCAGGATGCCGCTTTCTCCGTTTTCGGATGCCTCTAAAATGGCGGCGCCGCTGCCATCTCCGTATAATAAAGAATCCCGGTCGTGTGGATCTATTATTCTTGACAAGGTTTCGGTTCCGATTACCAGACAACGCTTCGCATCGCCTGATCTGATATAGTAATCGGCCTGGATAAGTCCCTGCACCCAACCCGGACAACCAAACGGCAAATCATATGCTACACAATCGGGGTTTTCAATTTTTAACTTCTGCTTAATTCTCGAAGCAAGGGTAGGTACCGTGTCGACCCGGTTGCTTCCGAAGGTAATGTCGCCGAAATTGTGGGCTACAATGATATAATCAAGGCTCTCGGGATCTATTCCGGAGCTTTCAAGTGCATCTTTTGCTGCAAAAAAGCCCAGGTCGGATGCCCGCTCGTTAGGGGCTGCATATCGTCTTTCTTCTATACCTGTTATCTCCTTAAACTTTCTGATGATCTCCGTGTTTTCCTTGGGAATGATAGTGCCGTCCTTATCAAAAAAGCGATGAGATAAAAAATGGTCATTTTTGATAATTGTATCTGGTATATAACTACCTGTTGCTGCGATGACCGATTGAGGTTTACTTTTCATTTTGTACTATATAATTCTCTATTATAAGTTTGCTTTAATTATTTTAAATGAACAAAGGTTATATGTTGTTTATACGGAATACCATTTCGGTAATTAGTCTACAAGGTAAATATTTTATTTCTTTTTCATGATAAAAAATATTCTGATAGTATGAAAGTAGTTGTAACAGATGGATTTACATTAAACTCTGGCGACTTAAGCTGGGACGCTTTAAAGCAATTTGCAGACCTTGATTTCTATGACCGCACTGATCCGGGCGATGTGGTAGCAAGATGCGCTGAAGCAGAGATTGTGCTGACTAACAAAATTGCTTTTGCAAAAGATGTTCTCGGTAAACTTCCTAAACTTAAGCTAATCAACATCCTTGCAACCGGATATAATACAATTGATATCGAAGCTGCTAGAGAAAACGGGGTTGTTGTATGTAACGTGCCTGGCTATAGTACCAATTCGGTGGCTCAGCATACTTTTGCCCTCATCCTCGAACTTGTTAACCAGGTTGGTTTACACAGCAGCTCTGTTGCGCGGGGGGATTGGCAGCGATCGCCTGACTTTGCTTATGCTCTGACTCCTCTGATAGAACTGAGTGGTAAAACCATGGGGCTGGTAGGATTTGGAAATATAGGTCAGCAAACTGCCCGCATAGCAAACGCCTTTGGTTTGAACGTGATTTATCATACTCCCTGGGAAAAGGAAACAGAGCTTGCCGGATACTCAGACCTCGGCTCTTTATTCAGCGAGAGCGATATTATATCCCTTCATCTTCCTTTAAAGGATGATAACGCTGAGTTTGTCAATAAAACCTTGATCAGAACAATGAAGAGAACTGCGTATCTCATCAATACTTCAAGAGGGCAGCTTGTTAATGAGCAGGACCTTGCCGATGCATTAAATGATGGTGTAATTGCCGGGGCGGCAATTGATGTATTAACTGAAGAACCTCCACGCCGGGAAAATCCTTTATTAACTGCGAAAAACTGTGTCATAACTCCCCATAATGCATGGATGAGCAGGGGAGCGCGGCAACGCATTCTGGAGATCACCCTTCAGAATCTTAAGGCTTTTACCGAAGGGAAGCCGGTTAATGTGGTGAATTGAGAGTTGAGTATCAGGTATCAAGTATCAAGAAGCAGGTAGCAAGTATTAAGGGTAGGGATTAAAGTGACTACTGCTGGCATTCATCGGTGCTGTTCGTAATAGTTTTGCTTTATGGCTTCGCGAAGGAAGTTGATTTCTGCCTTGGTAAGTATTGGTGTTGAAGGGGTACCTGCAGCGTCTTCAAGCTGAACCATGGTTCGGATGCCGACCACCGCAGAGGCAACAGCCTGCTGTTGCAGGACATAATGAAGGGCTGTCTGTGCGGGGCTTCTTTTTTCTCCTCCAACAAAGCGAACTGCTTTGGCGATAGTATCAACCTCTTCTTCATCATAATTTAAGTACGCCTTTGGAGGTTTACCCGTTAACAGGCCCTGCGCTACGCTTCCGCGGGTAACTACGCTGATGTTTTTTTGAAGCAGGAAATCAAGGCAACTTTCTTCCGGACGCCTGTCGAGGATGCTGTACTGCATCATTACACTTACTATTTGCGATCGTTGTGCATATTCTCTGATTACGTTGGGCCTGATGGAGGATATACCATAGTATCTGATTTTGCCCTGTTGCTTCAAAATCTCAAACGCCTCAATAGTTTCATCTATGTTGTCGTCAATGGTGCCCCCATGAAGTTGATAGAGGTCAATGTAGTCGGTTTTTAAACGTCTGAGGCTTTCCTCCGATGTCTTTATGATATAATCTTTCCGGGGATTCCAGTCCCATCCACTGCCGTCGGCCCTCCATTGGTTTCCAACTTTTGTTGCCAGGACGATCTTATCTCTTTTATCTTTTAGTATTGTCCCCAGTATTTCTTCGTTCAGTCCCTTGTCGTACAGGTCTGCCGTGTCGAAATAGTTTATACCCAGCTCGATGGCTCTCTCTATGATGCCGCGGCCTGCTTCGGGATCTGTGCCGAGCGACATACATCCAAAACCGATCTGGCTCACTTTTAGTTCTGATTTTCCTAACTGGGTATATTCCATGATTTATCTGCTATGTTTCATTTACTAACAAATCCCTATGAGTTTTTGTGCGCATAAGTTCGATTTGTTTATTTAAACAAGTATTGGCCGATCAAAAGTATAAGTTTTCGTCAAATTTCTTAACGGGAACAGAACTTTAGTTCGATTTTCGTTTTTTATTCTATTTGTGCTAAATGAATCGTATTTTCCGCTACTCAAATGAATGTGGAAAACAGGACAAACCAGGAATTGTACGTTGTAGGAGCCGGGCCCGGCGATCCGGAGCTGATTACTTTGAAAGCATATAAGGTATTACAGAGGGCGAGGGTAATACTATATGATAACCTTGCTAATGAAGAACTTCTGAATCTCGTTCCCGATGACTGTGAAAAGATCTACGTTGGAAAACGGCCGTACGGAGAATACACTGCACAGGAAACGATTCACGAACTGATCCTTCAGAAAGCCAGTGAAAAAGGTACCGTAGTACGACTGAAAGGGGGCGACCCCTTTATTTTTGGCCGGGGGTATGAAGAAATCATCTTCGCCAGAGAACATGGTATTAACGCCTTCTATATCCCCGGAATAACGAGCATGCAGGCTGCCGGTTTTGAGGACATACCACTTACTCATCGTACTCTTAGCGAGGGGATCTGGGTGATTACTGGTACCAAAAAAGATGGAAGGCTATCGTCTGACCTCCGCCTTGCAATGCAGAGCAATGCTACAGTAGTTATATATATGGGAATGAAAAAGGTTGAAGAGATTGCAGAAACCTATATAACAGAAGGAATGGGAGAGATGCCTGCGGCAATCATTCAGCATGCAACCCTGCCGAAGCAAAAATCAGGAGTGGGAAAAGTAAAAGATCTGCCCGCCATTGCCGAAGCGCATAATCTTACTCATCCCTCTATTATCATCATAGGGGAGGTTGCGGGATTGCGAAACATGGAAAAGTAGCTTACAAATCGCGGAATGTTTTTTTCCCTTTTGCAAAATACTCCCAGACGATACTTTTTCTGACCAGGCCTGCGGCGTTGAAGTTATAGTCTTTCAATGTCTTTCTTTTGTTCGTCCGGTATTTTGAAAAGAATGCTGTATGCGCTTTATTGATCGCACGCGCCTGTTTAAACTTTCCTTCAGCCACGAACTTGAGCAGGGAAATAAAGTCGAGCCAGAACCTTATAAAAAGTACTGGAAGCGCCTTCCGGAAAGGCAGATTTTTCAGAAGCATTACGAGGTTATTCCTGAAGTTCAGGTAGGTTTTATAAGGATTCTCTGTATGGAGTGTCCCTCCGCCGATATGGTAAACTACCGAAGAAGGGCAGTAGATAATTTTATATCCGCGGTTTTTAAGACGCCAGCAAAGATCTATCTCTTCCATATGGGCGAAAAAATCAGCATCAAAGCCCTCTATTTCCTCCCAGTAGGGCCTTTTAATGAATAAAGCGGCGCCGCTTGCCCAAAAGATTTCTGTAGAGAGATCGTATTGCCCTTCATCTTCTTCTACGTGGTCAAATATCCGGCCTCTGCAGAATGGGTATCCGAATTTATCGATGAAACCGCCGGCTGCTCCGGCATATTCAAAACGACTGCGGTTGTTGAAGTCCCTGAGCTTGGGCTGCGCAGCAGCAACCTGCGCGTCGCTTTCCATGAGCGCTATCACGGGCTCTATCCAGCCTGGTGTTACTTCTACATCTGAGTTCAGGAGCACGAAATAGTCTGAGCGGACGTGTTTCAGGGCAGCATTATATCCTCCTGCAAAACCAAGGTTCGACTCATTCACAATGACCTCCACTTCGGGAAAATGAGATTGAACAAAAGCGACAGAGTCATCAGATGAACCGTTATCGGCCACAATAATCCTGAAATTGGGATAAGACGACTGCAGCACAGAGGGAAGGAACTGCTCAAGATAGATCTTTCCATTCCAGTTAAGGATTACTACTGCAACTTCAGGGGCTGATATCATGCGTGTTGTTAGTAACTGTTCTTCCATCGTTTATGCGACCATAGCCACAGTTCGGGCCTTTCGTTTATGATTTTTTCGAGCAGCCTCGTATGAGCTTCTGTTATCTCATATTCTGCCGTAGATGCCGGATCTTCTGACAGGGTGCTGAAAGTAGCCTCGTAATATCCTCTTTTTACCCTGTTAAGATGCCCGAATACAACGGGTGCATTGGTCATTTTAGCGATTTTTTCGATTCCGAGGAATACCGGCGTCCGCTGGTTTAAAAAGCGTGTGAAGTAATGCGCTTCCTGTCTGACCGGAGTTTGGTCGCCTAAAAAAACGGCCCAGAATGTACTTGATCTGTAGTTGACTATCTTTCGGAGAGTTTGTTTCATAGGAACCATAATCGCCCCGAACCGCGATCGTACATGGTTCATCATTCCCTCAAATGTTTTATCCGTGAGGGGCTTGTAAACTATTATCAATGGCTCGCGGAAATTAGCAGAAAGGACCAGAGAGCCCCATTCCCAGTTCCCATAATGCGCAGTGACGAGGAGAACCGGTTTGCCCTGGCTGAAATAGCTGCTGATCAATTCGGGATTGTTTAATCTGAACCGCTTTTTTATGGTTCTGGGCGACATGGAGGCCATCTTTACCGACTCAAGAATCATGTCGGAAAGCCAGTGATAAAACTTTTTTTCTATAGAATATATTTCAGCATCCGTCTTGTCGGGATAGGCATTCCTCAGGTTTGACTGCACGACTTTTCGCCGGTAACCAACAGCGTAATAGATGATTGCATAAAGCAGATCGGCCATTAAATACAACAGCGGGAAGGGGAGAAGAGAAATAATATAAAGGGGATATTTTGCAAGGCTTGTAAGAACCTTCTTCATCTGTACTTTTTATCGTTAATTTCGTCGAACTGAATTACAAACATAGTACATACCATGAATAAAGGAGCAATTTTTCCGTTATTTTATCTTCCGCCTGTAGAATTCTTCAGTAAGATCCGGCAGTATAAGGACAACGTTTTTATAGAACGGTTTGAGCATTTTCCTAAGCAAACGTATAGAAACAGGGCGCTTATTCACTCGCCGCAGGGAAAGCTCGCCCTGATTGTTCCGGTAGTAAAGGGGTCGAAAGTACATACCATGGTGAAGGATGTACGGATCAGCTATGACTTTGACTGGCAACGCCTGCATTGGATGAGTATGCAGACTTCTTATCGCAGTTCTGCATATTTCGAATTTTACGAAGATGATTTTGCTGCGTTCTATCAAAAAAAATGGGATTTCTTGTTTGACTATAATGAAGAACTGCTCGGGCTGCTGTTGAAGTTCCTGAAGCTCGATATTGCATGGTCTTATACCAATTTTTATGAGAGTGAGTATCCCGGGTTTGATGACTTCAGGAATTCCATTCATCCGAAGTTAGCTACTGAGGAGCCGGTGGTTCCTTATTTTCAGGTTTTCGAAGACAGAAACGGGTTTATTCCCAACTTAAGCGTGGTTGACCTGCTCTTTAATCAGGGGCCGCAAAGCTCAGCATTTCTTTAGCATGGCCGTCACCGGGTAGCTGTAAGATAAAATAGAGGCATCTGCAACTATCGGGTGTTATTACTGTTAACCAAGGGTTAAAATATAAATCTAATGATAGGATAAAGATACATTTACTTATTTTAGCAAGCGATGCAGTCTTTCGAGCTTAACAAAACGGATACTCTACGGATCAAACAGGCACTGGAGGATGAGGATGAAAACGCTCTGAAAGTTTTGCTTGAGGAGTATCATGCATCAGAAATTGCCATTCTGTTTGAAAGCCTTTCGGAAGAGGCGCGCGAGCATATTATCAATATCCTTCCGGCTGATGTAGCGTCTGAGGTTATCTCTGAAATGGATGCAGAAATGCACCCTGAAAAGCTTCTTGAGAAACTTCATCCTGAAAAACGGTCGGAGATCGTTGAAGAGCTGGATTATGACGATGCTACCGATATCATCAGTCAGCTCCCCGAGGAGCGGCAGAATGAAATCCTCCAGGATCTTGACGCAGAGGATGCAAGCCATATTCGTAACCTTCTGACCTACGAAGAGGATACTGCCGGCGGCAGGATGAACACGCAGGTAATTAAGGTGAACAGCAGCCTGACGAAAAAGGAAGCTCTAGACGAAATTATCAGGCAGTCGGAGGAAATGGAAGAGTTTTATACGATCAATGTAGTCGATAACTCTAACCGCCTAAAGGGCATTGTTTCATTAAAAGATATTATAAAGTCGAGAAATACAGTACATATCCGGGAGCTGGTAAACGATGATTTTGTATACGTAAAGGCCAATACCGACCAGGAAGAGGTTGCAAAACTGCTATCCCAGTATAACCTGAGCAGTATTCCTGTGGTGGATGATGACATGCATTTGCTCGGGCGGATCACATTCGATGATGTTATCGACGTTCTGGAAGAGGAAAACACAGAGGATATATTGAAGATATCCGGGGTATCTGAAGATGAGGAACTATCGGGTAACTGGAAAGAAGCGGTAAGAAGCCGGCTCCCATGGCTTATAATCAATTTAGGAACTGCTTTTCTTGCATCTTCGGTTATCAGGTATTTTGAGCCTACAATATCCAGGCTTGTAATATTATCGGGCTATATGACCATGATTGCCGGCATGGGAGGGAATGCAGCTACTCAGGCCCTCGCTGTAACGGTCAGGCGTATTTCTTTGAATGATCTTACAGACAATCAGGCCTATCGCACTGTCTTAAAAGAAATTACGGTCGGTCTCATTAATGGAGCGGCCAATGGATTGATTGTTTTTGCTTTTGCTTTAATCTATGACAGTAATCTCATGCTGGGATTGGTAATCTTTTTTGCGATGACCGGAAATCTTGTCATAGCAGGCATCACCGGTGCCTCAATCCCCCTGCTTCTTAAACGGGTCGGAATTGATCCCGCAATCGCATCTTCTATTATCATTACCACCTTTACCGACGTATTTGGCTTCCTGATCCTCCTCGGACTGGCAAGCCGGCTTTTATTATAGCTGCTTCCTCCATAATCTTAACGAAGATATTGTATTAACAGCTTTTGCTCTGTCGCAGAACAATCATGCCTGTATTTTTGTAAGAGTATAAATGAATGTTTATATTGTAGAGTTACTGATAGTTGGTCTGGCTGCATTCGGCATGGCATGGATGCCGGCTTTCACAAAAAAAACCCGTATTTCTTATTCTATATTATACGTTCTGGTTGGCTTTCTGATCTATAAAGTATTTGATTTTTTCCCCACGCCTGATCCTCTGCGTAAAGAATCATATACCCTGCATTTAACCGAAATAATGGTTATTATATCTTTAATGGGCACTGGCTTAAAAATTGACCGCCCGTTTTCTTTCGGAGGCTGGAAAATACCTTTTCTTCTGGTGAGTGTCACAATGATTCT
>DALYUO010000028.1:10954-13676 GCA_031981225.1 Pararcticibacter sp. | reverse complement strand
GCCGCAATAGCGTTTTATTTTTTAGGTTTTGACCTTCCTTCGTCCATCCTTCTGGGAGCTGTTCTGGCGCCCACAGATCCGGTGCTGGCATCCGACGTGCAGGTAGGCCCGCCACATGAAAAGGAGAAAAATGAAGTCCGTTTTGCACTTACTGCAGAAGCCGGAATGAACGACGGAACCGCTTTCCCGTTTACCTGGCTGGCAATTGTTGTTTTTATGATCCAGTCGGGTGCGACTCCCGATCTTTCTGAATGGTTATACAAAGATTTGCTCTACAGAATAGTAATTGGAATTGCATGTGGTTTCATTATAGCGCGACTGGTAGCTTTGCTTGTTTTTTATCTGCCAAAGAGGAAAGTGTTTGTCGAAATCAGGGACGGCTTTGTGGCCTTATCAGTTACACTTATCGTCTATGGTATAACAGAACTTGTTCATGGTTACGGATTTATTGCTGTTTTTGTTGCTGCCGTTACACTGAGGAATTACGAGATGCATGATAAGTATCACACCAGTTTACATTCATTTACAGACCAGATAGAACGTATCCTTTTGGGTATAATACTTTTGCTTTTTGGCGGAAGCCTTGCAACAGGCGTGCTTGATGCGTTAACATGGCCACTGGCGTTATTTGGAATAGCCTTCCTTTTTCTCATACGCCCTATAGGTGCGATGCTGACTCTATTGCCGGTTAACCTCAGTGTTAAAGAGAAAACGGCTATCAGCTTCTTTGGAATCAGGGGTATCGGTTCGTTCTTTTATCTTGCTTTTGGCTTAAGTAAGGCCGATTTCAAATATGCCGATGAACTATGGGCGACATTGTGTTTTGTAGTACTGATCTCTGTTATCGTACACGGAGCAACGGCTGCTTTCGGCATGAGAATAGTTGAAAGTGAATATGAAGAAAACAATTGAGAAGCTGTCAGCTGTCAGCAATCAGCTGTTGACCTTCCGCGGTTATCCGCTGCGTTGTTTTAAGCAGGTCACTTGCCGTCTTATTAACAAATTCGAGTTGTTCTGCAATCAGTTTGCTGTCGGTGTCTTCGTTTGAAACGGTGATGCCATTTTCGGGAATATGCAGTTCTGACTGATAGAAGTCTTCATTTTTGTCGTCCTTCAGCACCGTGATCGCTTCAGCCAGCTGGTATAGGGCTTTTCTGATCAGTTTGATATGTGTTCTGTTGATCTGCCGGCTTTCATTGTATCGGATAGCAGATACAAGTGTTGCTATGTACGAAGAAAGCTTGTGGTTAAGGACAATAAACTTACTGGCTTCCCTGACGTTCTTTTGTTTGTTTTTGGGCTCCGAAAGCATACGCTGAAAAGCAGAAGCCATATTGGCCGAACTAACATAAAGCTCTTTGCGTACCAGCTTGTATTCTGTCAGGTCGAGATCTTTGCCCCTTAAGCCGTCGGCCACTTTCAGAAGATAATGATAGTTTGCAATGAGCAATTTCCTCATGAAATTCTTCAATTGCGGATATTCCCATGACGGGAAGAGGAAGTAGCTGGCAAGGAAAGCTATGAACGATCCGATAAAGGTGTCGAGTATTCTTTCTTTTACCAGACTTAAGCCGCCGAGGCCAATGAAACTAAACATTAAAAGGATATACGGAGTCATAAACAGCACGCTTACCACGTAGTTAAGCCGTTGAAAGCTGTAGGCTCCAAGCATAAATATCAAAAGGAGGATGAACCTTACTGTTTGGTCTGGAATAAAATAAATAATCAATGCCCCGGTAATTCCTCCTATCAGGGTTCCTATCAACCTTTGGTAATTTCGCTCCTTGGTTAGGCTAAAGCCCGGTTTGAGTAGTACGAGGATAGTAAGCAATATCCAGTAACTGTGATGCCCTAGCGGCAGAAGCTTTGAAACCAGATAACCTATTACTGAAACAATCGCAACCCGGAGAGCATGACGGAAAATAGTCGACTTAAAGCTTATGTTTTCTATAAACAGCTTCGGATCAAGGTTTTGACTCGACACAAACCTTCCGAGGTCCTTTTCATCATTAATACTAACCGCCTCGATTTTTTTATGGCTGAAGTAACTGTAGATGGTGTTTATTCTGTTGACGATGTTCCTGATGTTAATCAGTATTTTTTTTAGTACAAAGTTGTTTTCAACCTGGTCTATGCTGTTTTTTAGTTGTTCGAGCTGGGGCAGGAAATCCTGCGAAAGACGAGGCCGTTCGTTTGCATTGATGTCGTATCCAAGATCTTCCAGTTCGCGGGCGATATTCAAAAGTATTCTGTTGAACTCTTTGAGCACGCCGCTGTCACCGTATGAGGTACGAATGGTTTTGTAATCATAGTGCGTGGCCATTGTCTGTTCAAAAAGGTCGATAACGTCGAGAAACACGAGGATCAGAAGACGGGCAGTATCGGTGGGATCCTTAGTAAACATCCTGTTTTTGAAAAGGATCTCCCTGACATTGTCCTGTTGCTGATGTACCATGACCTGCTGATCTGCCAGCTTTTTGTACGTATCATTAAAATCAGACTGCGTATCGTAGAAATTTGCTTTCAGCTTCAGATATTCGGCAATCTTATCAATACATTCTCCCAAAGAGTGCTGAGCGATGCGATATGGCCTGAATTGCGACACCGCCAGACTTAAAGCCATATACCAGATACCCCCTGCCAGCAGAAAGCCGGTGTATTCAAGCAGCGCTCTGGTATTGAAGTCGCGGTCGACATTGACGATCATGATGATCAGTACCGC
>DALYUO010000028.1:9144-10944 GCA_031981225.1 Pararcticibacter sp. | reverse complement strand
ATTGCAGAAGCACGATTACCATAAATATTGAACATAGAGAAGAAGAAGCACAGGGAGAATATTTCTGCCACCAGCAGTACCGGATAATCATTAATAAACCCCGTAAGCAGGGAGGTAATCACCATGAACAGGATGCAGAAAAGCATGCCATTCCTTTTGTGAACTACAGCTCCGGGATTGTCGGGAATACTTGTTACTATGGCCCCCATTGAAACTGCGATGCCATTTTCTAAATATCCCATCTGCGACAGAAGCAGGGGCGGAAGCAAAACTCCTGCTGAAATACGAAGCCCATCAGAAAAGTACTGGCTGAAAATAAAGTTTTTAATCTCGCGAGTCTGGTTCATATATCTGTATCAAGAGTAACAGCGAAGATAATTATTAGTTGTTTAGATACAAATTAATGACTCTTTGCAAGCGATATCTGAATGACTTGACAGAAGTACAGTAACTAATATATATAAACTAGAGTTTTTATTTCAAAAATCACAAAAATGCAGTTATCTTGTTCGGCTTACGGAAATCGTATAAGATTAGTCATGAAGCAGCGTCGCATTTCTGAAAGGAATGTGCAATCTATGAAAGGACGTCAGTTAACGTAATTTTATCTATAAGCGTATTGAGGTAGAGATCGGGAGGGTTATATAAGAAACTTAGTTTTTGATCTTATACTGGAATTAAAACAACACAAAAAAGCACTATGAATATTTTTGAGAAAAAGAAGACACAGATCCTGGAACTTTGGGTAAACAGCCAGCTGGCAGATGAAGGTCTGAGAGAAGATCTTATCAGTAACGAGGAACTGAGAGGTTCTTCGGAAGAGCTGGTAGATATTTTAGTTTCAACTCTTAATGAAGAGAATATCGATAATGTCTATTCTTCTGATTTCGATCCGGTACTCGAAATACTTGCCGGGATAACCATAACAAGAGCGAGACAGGGCTTCAGTCCACGTGAGACAGGCCTGTTTGTTTTAGGACTTAAAGAAGCACTGCTTTCCGTGTTAAAAGATATTTACCAGAATGACCCCCTGAAGTTATATTCAGAAAGTTTAAGGGTTAGCAGGTTACTGGACAGTTTCAGTATCGTAATGTTTGAAACCTTTATAAAAGGACGCGAAGAAGTTATCCTCAGGCAAACGGATGAAATTGCAGAAATATCCACACCGGTAATCAGAGTGTGGGATGGGATACTTGCTTTACCGATTATCGGAACATTAGACAGCGCGCGCACGCAGATCGTTATGGAAAACCTGCTGCAGGAAATCGTTGAAACAGGCAGCAGCATTGCTATTCTGGATATTTCGGGTGTGCCGGCTGTAGATTCACTTGTAGCTCAGCATCTGATTAAAACGGTAAGTGCTACCAGACTTATGGGCGCCGAATGTATTATCAGTGGTATCAGGCCTGAAATTGCACAAACCATCGTTCACCTTGGTATAGATCTTTCTAATATTATCACGAAAGCTTCTCTCGCCAGCGCTTTGCGCTTTGCCTTTACTAATTTGAATCTAGAGGTAAGAAAAGTTGTTAAAGAAAAAGTAAGCCGTTAAGATTAATGGAAAAAATACCTATTCTAAAGATGGGGCCATTTTTGTTGGTTACCATCCAGGTTGATTTATACGACAGACTCGCTCTGAGCCTTGAGGCCGATCTGGTTCAGATGGTTAATAAAACCGGGGCAAGGGGTGTACTTATTGATATTTCGGCTGTTGCCATTGTGGATTCTTTTATGGGCCGGATTATCGGAAATATAGCGAGTATGTCGAAGATCCTGGACGCAGAAACTGTTGTTGTAGGC
>DALYUO010000028.1:0-9134 GCA_031981225.1 Pararcticibacter sp. | reverse complement strand
AATTAGGTCTGCCGCTGAAAGGCGTTTATACTGCCTTGAATGTTGAGCGGGGAATGAATTTATTGAATTCCATGATTCAATTGGACAAGGATGATGAGGAGGAAGAGGACGATGACGATAGAATTCATTCAGAATGATTATTCCGCTGTCTAAAGATATCATGTATATCGTCAGAGATCAGGATGTTGTTCCCTTTCGTAACCGCGTGAAAGAAAAGGCGGTGAAGATAAAGATGGGATTAGTAAATCAAACCAAGCTTATAACCGCGGCAAGCGAGTTAGTGAGAAATATGTTAAAGTATGCGAACGGGGGAGAGGTTCTTATAGAAATCGTTTCCAAAGGACGCGACTCGGGCATCAGGCTGGTATTTAAAGATAAAGGTCCCGGTATAGCAGATGTATCAATGGCAATGAAGGACGGTTTTTCAACAGGAAAAAGTCTCGGGCTTGGTTTGCCTGGGGCCAGGAGGCTTGTAAGTGAATTTGATATTAAAAGTGAATCGGGTAAGGGAACTACAGTATCTATAATTAAATGGGCTAATGGTTAACGCCACACACGTAAGTTTTAGGGCCGACGACAGAAGTTATTTCTCTATATTAAAAAAAGAAATACACGCCAGGATACTGGAATCGGGGTATAGCGAGAAGAAGATCGGGGAAATAGATATCATCGTTTCTGAAATGACTTCTAATCTTTTTAAACATGCAACGGATGGCGAGATTCTTTTTGGGAATTTCAGCGATGACGAAGAGTATGTTGAAATTATTAGTATCGACAATGGGCCGGGTATGTCTGACCCGCTAAGAATGATAAATGACGGTATATCATCTACGAATACGCTCGGACATGGCCTGGGCAGTATTAAACGTTTATCAGATAAATTTGATCTTTACAGTCAGAAGGGATGGGGTACTATTGCTCTGAGCAGGGTTTATAAGAAGAGCTTGTTGCATTTAAAACGACCTCCGGTTGATATCCGGTCGGTTATTGTTGCCAAGCCTGGTGAAACTTTAAGCGGCGATGGGAGTTATTATAAGGTTAGTGGTGAGTGTTTAAAACTTCTTGTTGCCGACGGGTTAGGTCATGGACCGGAGGCTAACAGGGCCGTAAACGAGGCAGTGAATGCTTTTAAGGCTTGTCCTGCTAATTCGCCGGTAGAAATTATTCAATATATTCACACCTCCATAAAAAAAACACGGGGAATTGTAGGGACGGTAGCTTTATTTAATTTTAAAAGTAAAAGATGGAGCATCGCGGGTATAGGGAATATTTCGACTAAGTTGCTTAATCCACTTGGATACCGTAACTACATGTCATACAATGGTATTATGGGGCATAATATTCCAAATTCTATGAAGGAACAAGAGTTTAGTTCTGACGATTTTCAGCAAGTCATTCTTTGTTCAGACGGCTTGAAAACCAGATGGGAACCAAAGTTTCCTTCGATTAATAAATATGATCTTTCTGTTCTCGCCGCTGCCCTCTATAAAGACTATGCGCGCAAGACTGATGATATGTCTGTTGTTGTTGCAAAAATCACTTCCTGAAGATGACAGAACTTATTAAAGTTACCCTGGAGAATGAGATGGACCTTATTCTTGCTTATAAAAAAGCAATAAGGGTGGCAGAACGGCTTAGTCTCACTATCTCTACTCAAACCACGTTTGCTACTGCTGTTTCTGAAATATGCAGAGGTATTATCGAAAAAACTGATACGGGGGTGCTTTCTATTGGCCTCATCAGGGAAGAGGTTAGATATTCTTTAGCAGCACAAATCAGCTTTGAAGAAGATATCATTTATAATTCTTCCGACGAGGGCTTTTTGTACGCCCAGAAACTTTTACCGCATCTGGGTATTCACAATCTAAACGGCAGAACAATCATTGAACTGAAGATTGGCCTTCCCCGTTCTTCAGGTATTGATAACGCCAGAATTAATGCTCTCATTTATTTCTTTAACGAGGAAGATCCCTATACTCCGTATGAAGAAATAAAACGCAAAAACAGCCACCTCAATCAGATTGCAGAAGAGAAAGATGAGGAGTTAAGGCAAACAAAGATCATTAATGAGCAGAAAACCGAGTTTATTTCTATTGCAAGTCATGAGCTGAAAACGCCTGTCACAATTATTAAAGCCTATGCTCAATTGGCGCTTTCAACGAGCAAGGGTCAATGTCCTCCAATGATTCAGACTTATTTGAGTAAAATAGAGGCCCAGTCATCGAAGCTTACCTTTCTTATTCAGCAGCTGCTGGATGTGTCAAAAATTGAAGCTGGTAAGTTCGACTACCGGCTGGAGCTTGTAGATCTTGATGCCTATTTGCATGAGACTTTGTCGCAAATAAAGCTCTCGATACCAAACCACCACCTTAGCTGGGAATTAAACTGTCCATCGAACTAAAAACATATCGTGACGAGGAAAATCGTGCTATTATATCGGTCTCCGATAAAGGCATCGGCATATCGGGAGGAAGCCTGGAAAAGATATTTGAAAAGTTTTTCAGGGACTCGGAAGTGATACAAAAGTTTTCAGGCCTTGGAATGGGACTTTACATATCTTCTAAAATAATACACGGACATGGTGGAAGGATATGGGCAGAAAGCATTCCGGGTAAGGGGGCCACTTTTTGTTTTTCCCTGCCAACAGAGGACTAGGCCCTAAATATCGCCACTTTCATCCTTTTTCTTTTTCTTAAACAGGTTTAACCCCTTTTTGAAGATTCTTTTGAAGAAGGAATCCTTCTTTTTAGGTGGTTCTTCCTTCAGTTCCTCGGGAACAAAGGGGGGGCAATGTAACCTGGCCTGCAGATCACCGGGTAATGCATCAAACCTGCTGGAGCGGTACCCTGCAAAATCATCTTTTTTACTTAAGTTTAGCATAAAGTGAGCCCATACCGGCAGGGCTGTACTCGCCCCCTGGCCAGCTTCCAACGTTCTGAAATGAATCGCCGGGTTTTCTGCACCTACCCATACTCCGGTCACGAGGTCGGGGGTAATACCAATAAACCATCCATCGGCCTGATTTTGGGTTGTACCTGTCTTTCCTGCTATCTCCATGCCAAGCCCATACTTAGTTCTCAGGCGTACAGCACTTCCCTCATCTACCGCGCCCTTCAGGAAATCAATCATAATTGCGGCGTTCTGAGGTGATATCGCCTGATGCGAAACAGAGTGACTTCTCTGAAGCAGGATCCTGCTTTTTTGATCGGTAATGGAGGTGATATATATGGGTTCTATTGCCTTGCCTCTGTTTGAGAATGTGGTATACGCTTTTACCATTTCAAATAAGGAAAGGGCAGCAGTTCCAAGGGCAATGGAAGGCACTTCCGGAATATCGCTTTCTATCCCCATCCTCCGGGCCAATGCAATCGCCGGCTTGATCCCGGTGCGTATCAGTATCTGGGTGGACACGGTGTTAACGGAATGTGACAAGGCTCCACGCATAGTATACTTTCCTCCATATTGGTTATCTGAGTTTTGTGGTGACCAATTTTCAAACTGAGGATAGGAAATTCTGACATTGGGGAAGTACCGGCATGGATTGATCCCTTTCTCGAGAGCTGCCGCATACACTATTGGTTTGAAGGTTGAACCAGCCTGTCGCCTGGAAAGTACATGGTCATATTTAAAATACTGATGGTTTATTCCACCAACCCAGGCTCTGATGTATCCAGTCCCGGGTTCTATTGAAAGTAAGCCGGTATTTAAAAAGGATTGATAATACTTTACAGAGTCGAGAGGGCTCATCGTACGTTTCTTATTTCCAACCCATGTAAATACTGTCATCTCTACGGGCGTATTGAATATTTTCCGGATTTCCTGAGTTGATTTGCCTGCTTCCTTAAGTCGCTTATAACGAAGAGACTGCTGCATGGCTGTCTGGATAACCGATCCGTTATTGCGCCACAGATTCTGCCCTTTCCAATGCAGCTTAAATAGATATTGAAGTCGCGACATCTGAGATTTTACCGCTTTTTCAGCCTCTCTCTGAATCCTTGAATCAATTGTTGTATAGATTTTCAGGCCGTCGGTGTACAGGTTATACGGTTCACCGTCTTCTTTTACCTGAGTTTGGCACCACTTTACAAGCTCGAGCCGCAGCTGCTCGCTAAAATAGGGTGCTATATTGGCATAAACTGTTCTCTTTCTTAGGTTTAGTTTCAGGGGAAGGTTTTTGATTGAGTCAGCTGAATGATTGTTAAGGTAATTGTACTTAACCATTTGATCGATCACGAAGTTACGGCGTTCAAGCGAGCGGGCAGGATAGTAAGCGGGATTGTATGTTGTATTCGCTTTAAGCATTCCAACCAGTACAGCGGCTTCTTCGGTCTTCAGCTGGGATGCTGCTTTACCGAAATACACTTCGGAGGCCCGCTCTATTCCGTAAATATTCCCTCCCATAGGGACGGTATTGAGGTATAGCTCAAGAACTTCGTTTTTAGAATAGATCGATTCAATCCGGTTTGCAATGATCATTTCCTTGATCTTGTTGACCGGAGTGCTAAGAAAGGGATGTTTCTGCCGGGGGTAAAGGTTTTTGGCCAGTTGCTGACTTAATGTGCTGCCGCCGCCGGACTGCTCATCTCCAAAAAGGAAGGTTTTGAAGAATACACGCGCCAGGCTACGTACGTCTATTCCGTTGTGTTTGTAAAAACGAACGTCTTCCGTAGCAATCAACGCCGAAATGACATTGCGTGATATGTCGTCAAATCGTACATTTTTACGGTCCTGAATGAAATATCTTCCAATCAGCACACTATCTGCTGTATATAACTCTGAAGCTATATTGTTTTGCTTGCTTTTTAACTCATTTTCTGAGGGGATTTTTCCGAAAGAGCCCGTGTAAATGCAAAAGTAGAAAATGAAAAAGCTCAGAAGCAGAACCAGCACTATAACGACAAAACTTTTTAGAATGAACCGGAGTAAAGTGATCTGCATCTTGTTCGCGTATTCAAATAATGTTCATGATGTGCCGGTTGCCCGTACTATAATAGCGGGGGCTTAATACCATTCGCCCAATGGAGGCTGATATTAAATCAACTTTTACCAATATACAAAAACTATTGTATTCCGGTGGTATTGCGGTTTGATGATAGAACCCGTTGGATCACAATCTACCGGTGCGCGTTATACTTCTAACAGATAAAAGGGAAATTCGTATCCTGCCTTCATGAGGATTGGCTTTGCCACATTGTACACCTTTACGCCACTGGAAGTTGCGCCTTCGAGCTGCCCCACATGGGCATGCCCATGAAAAGCAGCCACCACATTTCTCCGGCTTAAAGGTTCTGCCAGCCGTGATGAACCGAGAAAGGGGAAGATCTGCTCTGGCTCGCCTATAACGGTCTCTTTAATAGGGGCGTAATGCAGAATTGCTACTTTTTTTATATTGTCATGTTCCTGATCCAGGCGCGCAAGGGCTCTGTCAAGATGAAGTGCTTCATCAACCGCTTCCTGCACAAATGCTTTCATGGCACCTTCACCGAACATCGACAGCATATGTCCGTCGAATCCTCCTCCAAAGCCTTTTACGCCTGCGAAGCCAATGCCGTGTATCACCATTGCTTCACCATCCAGAACAGACATATTGTTGTTCTGAAGAATCTGCCGGATGAGCTTATGCCTGCCTTTTTCATAATCATGATTGCCGAGTACGCCAACAACGGGTATGGAACATGCTTTCAGCTCTTCGGCCAGTACCTGAGCTTCGCCTTCGTCGCCGGTGTCGGTAAGGTCGCCGCAGATCAGGAGGACATCGGCCTCCTGTGATACCTTCTTGAAGTACTCTGCCCATTTGCCTTTATCCGACTCTCTTATGTGGATGTCTCCTACAGCAGCAATACGTATTTTTTCATTCTGGTCTTCCATCTTAAACTGTTTTAATCGTAGTAACTTTATAATCCCATTCTTTTATGTCGACCTTATATTGTGTCTGATCAATAATTGGGCCTCTGCAAACCTTTTCAAGCGCGGCCGGGATATCGTACTGTTCGTTTGCCCGTTTCATTAACTCGTCGAATAGCCATTTAGGAATGATGTCGTGATAATCGGCTGGATATACAAACTGAAATATGAGGATTTGGGCCAGCAGCAGATGCCAGTGCTGATCTACCCTGAATAACAGATGTTTCCAGTCGAGTTGTTTACCATATTTGAGGAGCGTATGGTTGATATCTGCGCTATCGTAGCGCTCACGGTTCTGAACGTAGATCTTGCACCAGATCAGTTCTTCTGCTGAAATAAATTTTACCGGGATACCTGCAAACTCGCCTTCGGTTGCGCGCTCGTACCATGTATCATCAACTGTACAAATGTTATTCACCGTATCGAAGATTATATCGATAAAATATTCTCCTTTGAATACTTTTGCCAGCCATCTCACATCTGTCAGTTGTGTTTCATACCCTTTTTCTGCAAAGAATTTCAGGATCTTAGGATATTCACTGGGTTTGCAAAAAACATCAAGATCTTTGGTATCCCTGTAAAGCCCTGTATATTTAAATAGTGCAAACGCACCTCCCAACATAAAATTTGCACCTGTTGCATGAAGCATTTCGAGCGCCTCCTTATAAAATGCATTTGCTTCTCTCTTTTGTTCTTCTGTTTCTATCATCTGTATTTAAGGTGTCTGTATGTTTTTTAATCCGTAGGCATATAAACTGCAAGATTGATTAATATGTTTTGGATTCGGCCGGAAATCAGATTTTGTGTGCCGGATGTTACGATAAAATATTGCTTTCGAAAGTTTCAGAAGATAAATATGAATTATTAAATGAAGCTTCCTATTTTTAACCTCTTATTGAATAATCGATATCGGAACTTAATTCTGAATCAGTAACACATGAAGGACTACAAAAAATATTATACGATTTCAGCTTCTCCGGAAGAAGTATATCTTGCTTTAACTAATCCTCCGACGATTCACCTATGGACGGGTGAAGAGGCGGAGATGTCTACAGTACCTGGTTCTGAGTTTTCGCTGTGGGAGGGAAGTATATCAGGAAAGAATCTTGAATTTGAGGAAGGAAAGAAAATTGTACAACAATGGTATTTCGGTGATCAGGCGGAGGAATCTATCGTAACTATAAAGCTACATGCGCATAAAAATGGTACATCTGTTGAGCTGCGGCATGTGAATATCCCGGACAGCGATTACGAAGATATCACTGCAGGATGGGATACTGCCTATTTTGGAGCTCTGCAGGATTTTTACGAAGGTTAAAAAACAATGGAGGGCCGTCGGCCCTCCATTAAACAAAAAACTAAAAACATATATTGGAAAATCATGGTGCGTTGCTGCCCGCAGCAGCCATCGACTTCAGCGACTGAAGCTCATTTTTGAGTTTTTCAATCTCTGCCTGTTGTTCCTGTATGGAGCCAACCAGCATAGGGATCAGGCTTTCAAGATCTACGTTTTTCATTTCTACAGTGCGAAAAGCATTTTTTCCACGGGGAATCATTTTGCTTTCGCTTTTAACGATCCCTGGAATAACCTTCTGCACATCCTCAGAAAGGAACCCATATTGCTGTCCAGCAGGAAGATTTAATTTACTTATTTGCTCCGGGCTGTATCTGAAGGATAAAGGCTGAAGCTTAGAAATGTAAGAAAGGGAATTCGTCAAAGGAGTGATCTCCTTTTTTAGCTCTGAGTCGTTGGTTTTTTTTGCTTGTGCAGATGCATTTGTGGTCGTAAATAAAAGAGCAAATGCAAAAACTGCAGTGTTTTTAAAACTGAATATGTTCATGATTAAAATAATAGAGTAAATACAGATATTGTTAAACGGTCGTCACCGGACACCGTAAAATACGAGTCCGTGAAAATGGTAGTTTAGCAAAAGTCAGGAGGTGGCGTTGGGATGGACGGAAAGAACAGAAGTGCGTAAATCTCCTCTCTTAAAATATGAAGTTTCTGTTTATAAAGCAGTAAAGGATCGGGTACCCGATAAAGCAGGCTGCAGGTCCAGTACTCTTTTAATGAGGAATCCTTAATGCTTTCGACTTCTTTAGCAGTGTTTTCTGCTTCTGAATTGATAAGTTCATTATTAACCGAGGTACTTGCGACGATAGCGGAAACCACAGAAACGCCAGCCCTCTCAAATATGATGAAGAGGAAAAGAAAAACAAATATTTGTTTTGCCAGCGATTGCATTTTATCCAGTGTATCCTTCAATAATTTATAAGGCGAATTTATAAATAATATTTAAGCGATAAAATTGTTTGTGCCGTCATTTCTATTTAATGACAGTAATATAACCTGACAGCGTCTTGTTATAGATGGTATATCAATTACATAATAATAAACGCCTGTGGGTACAGGATTTCCGTTATGGGTCCCATCCCAGGGACTGTCGTAACCTTGTGAAGAAAACAGCTTTGAGCCGTAACGGTTGAAAATGGTAACCGACACTCCCGGGTAGTCGTCCAGTTCCCTGACATTCCATACATCATTCACCCCATCATTATTGGGGGTGAAGGTATTGGGTATTTTTATCGGTTTCAGAATTATGATGGAAACCTGGCTGGTTTCAACGCAGCCGGCTTTCCCTTTCACGTTCAGTGTATAAACAATATTTTCAACTCCCTTGACTGAGGGGTTTCTGATAGTGGGATCGCTAAGATAATTGGATGGAGTCCAATTGTATTCGAGGTTTTCTCCACTAACCTGAGGCTCTAAAGTAAGACTCTCGTCTTCAAAGATGTATGTGTCGGCAAGGGGGGCGATAACAGGAGGGCGAACTATGCTGATGTTCAGTTCATCTGAAACGGCAGAACAGGTGCCGTTGCCTGCAGAGGACAGCCGGAGGGTGACATTACCGCTCGAAATATCTTCTCTGCCCGGTATATATGTAGCGTTTAAGTCGGCATTTGAGGGGCTGAAACGTCCGGTGCCCGAACTGCTCCAAACGGCCCCATATTGTGCACTTACACTGCCGTTTAATTTAACATCCGGGTTGTCAGAGCATACTTCCTGATCTGATCCTGCTGCAACCGCGGGAGCCTCCTGTATTGTTACTACAAAAGAGGAAACAACCGCATCACATTTATTATTGGTTGAAGTAAGTGTCAATCTGATGCTTCCCGAAATTATGTCGGCTGGCGAGGGTGAATAAACTCCCCTTAAACTGGTATTACCC
>DALYUO010000027.1:27072-29937 GCA_031981225.1 Pararcticibacter sp. | reverse complement strand
GAGCTTGTAGAAAAGGTAGCCGGGCGTCTTCAGATCCATAGCTGCAGCACACAGATCATTAAAACGAATGTTGATCGCGACATATATATAACGGGAGATAAGTTCGCTTTAACCCTGGTTGTATCAAACCTAATTGAAAACGCCGTTAAATATTCCCCTCCTTGTGAAGAAATAAGCGCAGGCTTATATCAGAAAGACGGGGAGATTCTTATTTGAGAAGTTTTACCGTGTAGGCAGTGAAGATACCCGCAAGACTAAAGGTACAGGTCTTGGTTTGTATATTGTAAAACAGGTACTTGATAAGCATCAGGCACAGATAAGAGTTAAAAATAACCGGCCTACAGGAAGCATTTTTGAAGTAAGTTTTAGCACATATGGCAACTAAACAACGTATTTTATTAGTAGAAGATGAAGAACATCTTCTGGAAGCTATCAAGCTCAACCTGGAGCTTGAAGGGTACAAAGTTACAACTGCGACTGACGGAAAGAAAGCCCTCCGGGTTTTTAAGGAGGAGCGGTTTAACCTGATCGTATTAGACGTAATGCTTCCTGAAATCGACGGCTTCCAGGTAGCCGAAACCATCCGGCTGGAGAATACAGAAGTTCCGATCATGTTTCTTACGGCTAAGAATACCAGCGAAGACCGTGTTACCGGCCTGAAGAAAGGTGCCGACGATTATCTCGTGAAGCCCTTTAATCTCGAAGAACTCATCCTTCGCGTGAATAACCTCGTAAAAAGAAGTCTTTCGGGCGATGAAAAGAAAGAGTTGAATACTTACAAGATTGGTGGTAAAACCATTTATTTCAATTCTTTTGAGCTTCGTAACGAAGATGGCTCGGTTACGCCACTTACAAAAAAGGAAACCATGCTGCTGAAGCTGCTTATCGAGCGCCGAAATGAGGCTGTATCGCGTGAGCAGATCCTCGAAACGGTATGGAATTATGATGTTTATCCTTCTACAAGAACGATAGATAATTTCATTCTTACTTTCCGCAAATATTTTGAGCCCGATCAGAAGAACCCGGTCTATTTCCATTCTATCCGTGGTGTCGGATATAAGTTTACCGACAGCCAGTAGAAGGTATGATGACTACCAGAGCGCGTTTTGCTGTTCTTGCAGTGGCTGTTCTTTTGCTGGGATACACTTTATATGAAAGAACATACGAGGTCTCTGCTCTAATAGGGCTGGGGATAGTTCTTCTGATAAGAGGGTATTTTAAAGAAGGCACCGTTGTTCTGGCGGCGAAAGCTTTCAGAAATAAGGAATATCAAAAGGCCGAAACACTTTTGAAAGAAATCAAAACCCCTGATTACTTAAGAAAAGCGAGGAGAGGGTATTACGAGTTTATTTACGGAAATATCGAGCTTCAACGGGAAAACTATAATGAGGCCGAACTGCATTTTCAGATAGCGAGCCGCTTTCCTTTAAGCTCGGAGAACGATAAAGGTATTGTACTTGTACACCTGGCCAACCTGAATCTTCGCAAGAAAGAGTACGACAGGGCAAGGGCTTACATTGATATAGCCAAAGATCTTAAGATCAGCGCCAGAATACAGAGTATTATTGAGAGAATAGAAAAAGAAATACAAAAACCATAGTGAGTAATAAGCAACAAGATTCTTTATTTATAAAAGCTGCGTTTTCGCAGCCAACAGAGCGTCCTCCGGTTTGGATGATGCGTCAGGCCGGGCGATTCATGAAAGAGTATTGGGACATAAAAAACCGGTATTCATTTTTGGAGATGTGCAAAACACCGGAGATAGCCGCAGATGTAACGATGTTACCGGTTGATTTGCTCGGAATAGACGCAGCGATCCTTTTCTCCGATATCCTCGTTACCGCCGAAGCGATGGGCGGAGACCTTAGCTTTACGCAGGGAATAGGTCCGCGTTTCTCTAATCCGGTAAGAACAAGCGACGATGTAGACAGGCTTGAGACGGATGTGGTTAATAAACTTCAGTACGTAGCGGATGCAATTAAGATCGTTCAGCAAAGGCTTAACGGAAAACTTCCTTTGATCGGCTTCGCAGGTTCGCCTTTTACGGTGATGAGCTATCTGGTTGAGGGAGGATCGTCAAAAGACTTTAAACTTACCAAGCTAATGCTTCATAATGAGCCTGAACTGGCTCACCGGCTTTTAGCTAAGATCGCCGAAGTGACAACAGGCTATTTGAACCTTCAGATTGAAGCAGGAGTGAATGCCCTGCAGATATTTGACAGCTGGGCGAGCGCCCTGGCATGGGACGACTATAGAGAGTTTTCACATACGTATATTTCGAAGATTATCGCCGGGTTGAACAGACAGGACATACCTGTCATCTCTTTCTGTAAGGGTAGTTCGGTATTTGCCCCTCTGATGGCGGAAGCGAAACCCGATGTTATTTCTGTAGACTGGAATGCCGACCTTCTGAATATTAAAAAAAGTATTCCAGCCGGAATTGCAGTACAGGGAAATCTTGATCCGCATATTTTATATGCTGATAAGAAGGTAATTAAAGACCGGATTGTGAAGCTGCATGAGCGCATGAAGGGTGAGAACGGGTTTATTTTCAACCTTGGACATGGTATTATGCCGGATCTGCCTTTCGATAATGTCAAATACGCCATAGACGTAATCAAGAACGAACTAACATAAGCTGCTGAGGTGCTGTACTTATATATTAAAGCGATCCATATTATTTTTGTAGTCTGCTGGATGGCGGGTCTGTTTTATATTGTCAGGATTTTCATTTATCACATCGAAGCGAGAGAGAGGGAAGAGGATGTACAAAAAATCCTCTTTCCTCAGTTTGCTCTTATGGCCAGACGCTTGTGGAGTATAATCACTGTTCCGGCGATGATACTTACTGTTCTGGCCGGCATC
>DALYUO010000027.1:26723-27062 GCA_031981225.1 Pararcticibacter sp. | reverse complement strand
TGCGTTTGTCGTCGGCTTGCTCATTTATCATTTCGTATGCCAGCACATAATGATTCAACTAAGGCATGGTATCTTTTCATGGACGTCTACTCAGCTGCGCATCTGGAATGAAGTAGCCACCATCCTGCTGGTTGCTATTGTCTTTGTTGTTGTTCTGAAGAACGCACTCGACTGGATATACGGCATTATAGGCCTCTTTCTTTTTATCTTCATTATCATGATGGGAGTAAAGATTTATAAATACTACCGTTTAAAGAAGTAATAGGGTTCCCAACAAGCCATCGCCACCGGAACTGCTTCGACATTCAGTCGGGTTTGAATGGGGAAACGGCGATGCGA
>DALYUO010000027.1:15782-26713 GCA_031981225.1 Pararcticibacter sp. | reverse complement strand
TTATCAAAGGAACAAACGGGGTGTCAGGAGCCGGGTGACTTCCTGGTCAGATGATGGTTAGTTCTCTGATACCGCTTGTGGGAACTGAAACCAGCAAAGAGCGTTTGTGTGTATTAATTAAATCGTGTACGTTTGTGCTTTAGGCCGGAATGAAAAAGTATCTTCTTTTAATTGTCGCGTTAGTCTTCGCGATCTTCGTAAAAGCTCAATTACCCAATGATAGTCTTGAATACCGCATTCGTCCGGATAGTCTCCGAACAGGAGAGCTCCATTTAAGCATTCATAATTTCAACTTTCTGCGTAATTACGAGTTCTTTAATGATTTTCAGGACGGGTATACTCTCTATGGCGCTCAACTTGAGCCGCAGTTAGTGTATTACGCCCACCCGAAGCTGTCTGTGATGGCCGGAATTCATTTAAGGAAGGACTTCGGAGGCAAAGGTATTTATCGTACTTATCCGCTCTTTAGCATTAAATATCAAAGCGGGAACACCGCTCTAATCAATGGGGTACTTGAAGGGAATAACCAGCATCGTTTTATAGAACCAATATACGATTTCGAGAGGAAAATTAACAACCCCGTTGAATATGGAACGCAGGTAGTAATAAATAAACCGTCTTTATTTCTTGATGCTTTCATCAACTGGAATAATATGATCTACAAGCCTTCGGGCGAGCAGGAAGAGCTATTTGCCGGCGGTTCGGCTGATATTACGATCCGGCGAACAGATAAAATAAAATTATCGGTGCCTCTGCAGGTCCTGGCTTTTCATCAGGGCGGACAGATCGACACTGTTGATAAACCACTAAAAACCTTGTTAAACTATTCAACGGGCTTTAAATTGAAGCTCCGTACCGGGGAGGGCTTTATATCAGAGCTTAATACGGAGAATTATATAGTAGGATTTAAAGATAATTCCTCTGTTAACGAGTATCCCTTTTCTGACGGGAAAGCCTTATTCCTCAACGCCGGAGTAAAAAGCCGTTATGGATCCCTTGCGCTCTCTTATTGGAATGGCAGCAAATATGCTTCATCCGCCGGAATGCCAATTTATCAATCTGTATCGAATAAGATCGGAATGGAGGGATATTCAGAAAATAAGCGTGAACTACTGATACTTCGTTATGCTTATCAGAAGGAACTCGTTCCCCATTTTTACCTCGACTTCCGGATAGAGCCCGTTTTTGATCTTAAAAGCCCCGGCTCAAATCAAATGGACTTCTACCACTCTCTTTTCTTGGTCTACAAACAGGACTTCAGATTAATAAAAAGAAAATAATTGAGGTTCCGTGCAACCAAATAGCTGCTACCGACATCTTATATCTGAACGCATATGAATATAAGTCGTAAAGTGACAGTAGACGATCTGCTTGAGGGATGCCGGCGTGGAGAGCGAAGGACCCAGGAGCTGTTGTATAAATTACTCGGATCAAAAATGATGGGTATTTGTATGCGTTATGCTAAAGATCGCTTTGAGGCTGAAGATATGTTACAGGTAGGTTTTGTAAAGGTGTTTCAGAAGGTAAGAGAGTTTCGGGGAGAGGGCTCATTTGAAGGCTGGATCAGGCGAATAATGGTAAACTCGGCAATAGAAGTGTACAGGAAAAATCAAAGGATGATAAATGTTGTGGATATTGACGAAGTGTATGATGCGCCTCAGAGCATGTTTGACATGAATAAACTCGAGGCAAAAGATCTTCTTAACCTGATACAGCATCTTTCGAGCGGATACAGGGTGGTATTTAATCTTTATGCTATTGAAGGATATTCACATAAAGAGATCGCAGAGCAATTAGGAATAACTGAAGGAGCTTCAAAATCGCAGTTATCTCGTGCCAGGGCGATCCTGAAAGAAAAAATAGTTAAAATGGAGGGTGATAAACATGCAAACTATGTCGGATAAAGAGTTTGACGAACTATTCAGAGGGAAATTCAGTTCATTTGAGGCAGAGCCTTCTGATAGGGTGTGGGGGAGAATATCTGGTGAACTAAAGCAGGTACAGAAAAAGACGCTTTTCTCTCCGGCCTGGATGGCAGCAGCCAGTGTAGTCGTTGTTATAGGCGTCGCTATCTGGTTTTCAAAACCATCAGAGACTATAAAACTACGTGCAGCTACTGGTCCGGAACAGGTTGCGAAAGCTCCTGTTGCACCGGCACGGCCTGATCAGGTGAAAGAACCAGCAGGGGAGAGCTTCTTTAGAAAACTTTCTTCCCTGAAGATCAGTCATAACAGCCAGGCCAAATATTTTGAATCAAAGAAAAGCCGGAAGCGCTTGCCTCAGCAACTGCCGATAGAAGAAACGGAGCTCGCTGAATCCAGGGTTCAGACGGAGATATTGTCTTATGTTGAAGAACGCCGGATACCGGTTGCTCCGCCTGCCACCGTTGCGATGCACGACGGTAGCAAGCCCGTACTTGCTTTGGCAAATGTTGAAAGTGAAGTAAAAGAGAGTGCAATTGGCGAAGCAGAAAAGTCGGGATCGGGTATCCGGTCTGTAGGCGATCTTGTAAATTTTGTGGTAGCAAAAGTTGACAAAAGAAAAGATAAGGTTATTGAATTTTCAGAGAACGATGAGGGAACATTGATCTCAGGTATTAATCTTGGGCTTTTTAAGATTAAAACTAAGACTGTAGAGGAAAAACAGAATTAGGAAAATATATCATGAAGCGAATATTTATTTTATTTATAGTGCTTACAGCAGTGAACACTATATATGCAGATGAAGTTAATAGCAATAGCCTCTCTGCTGATTCTACTAAAACAAGCCGGACGGTCACTAAGACCAGGAAAACAGAGGTCAGTCTTTCCATTGGTAAGAGCGATGAGAGTAAAGACGAAGATGACTCTAAAGGTTCGCGGCATTCGGGCGTGTCTTTCGGGTTAACATTCGCCCGGTTTGATATCGGTTTTTCAAAGTTGATAGATAATGGTAGCTTTACTCTTTCTCCGGAGAACGAATTTCTGGAATACGACGGATGGAAAACAAGTAATGTTGGTTTTGATCTTCTTCAGTTTGGATATCGCTTTAGCAGTGGATTTAAAATATATCTTTCAGGCGGGGTTGACTGGACTCACCTTCGGTTAGAGCGTAATATCACCATGAGAAGAAATGCGCCAGTACTTGAATATGATGAATCGGATATTCAGTTTAGTAAGAACCGCTTCTCGTCAACCTACCTGCGCATTCCCCTGTCCTTTGAATTCAGGACAAAGGAAGATAAAAGTGGCAAGAAATTCCGTTTCATAGCCGGACCGGATATGGGTTTTCTCCTTAACGGCCGGGTGAAGCAAAAGAGTAACGAAAATGGGAAACAGAAGTTTAACGATGATTACCACTTTACTAAATTCAGATATGGTGCGTTCGCAAGAATTGGCTATGGGGGTGCAGGCTTATATGCAAAATATTACTTCAACGATATGTTTGAAAAGAGCCCTGCTCAAAAAGGACTTAAAAATATGGCCTTCGGCCTTAGCATAGGATTTTAAATACACACAATTGGTTAACCTTTCCCTGCTTTTCCGATCCCGGAATTGCAGGGATTTTTTGTTTATTTGCGTATGATGCCATTCGCGAATCCCATCCAATGAATAACTCTATTATAGAACTACAGAACGTAAGTAAAATATATCAGAATAATCCACTGGCGGGAGTACAGTCTGTAAGTCTCTCCATTCCGGAAGGCCTGGTAACAGTGATATCGGGCGAGAGCGGAAGTGGAAAGAGCACGCTGCTGAAACTTATTTCGGGATTAATGAGTCCGGATAGCGGGGTCGTTCTATATAAGAATGAGCCTGTTATGGGACCTGAAAGCCGGTTAATCCCAGGGCATGATGCAATGAAAACTGTAGCACAGGATTTTAATTTAAATATCTACGCCAGGGTTTACGATAATATCGCCGGTCTGCTTTCTAATACTAATCTTAAAGAAAAGCAGCAGAAGACCTTCGAGGTGATGGAATTTCTCAAAATTGACCATCTGGCGCAGAAGCGTGCAGTTGACCTGAGCGGGGGCGAACAGCAGAGAGTAGCAATAGCCAGAGCGATCATCACAGGCCCTGAGGTACTATTGCTTGACGAACCCTTTAGTCAGGTTGACTCCATTCTGAAGAATGAGCTGCGTGCCGATATTAAACGGATGTCGCGGTATCTGGGTATCACTGTAATACTCGTATCACACGACCCGCTGGACGGACTGTCACTTGCAGATAAGATGATTGTGTTAAGAAACGGACAGGTATTAGAGGAAGGAGTACCATCTTATTTGTATAACTCGCCGGGTTGTCTATATACTGCCCAATTACTTTCAAACTGCAACGTACTCTCTTCTGAAGATGCCAGCGAAATAGGCATATACACCACGAAAGATACCGTAGCTGTATATGCTGAGTGGGTACAATTGGATAGGAGCGATGCTTCGCTGGCATTTACTGTAAAAGACTACTTCTTTAAGGGCTTCTATGAAGAGCTCCTGTTAGAACGAAACGGAGTGAAGTTACGTGCAATCAATACCGGAAATTTGCGCTATGTAAAAGGGCAGGAGGTTGGCGTTAATATCGACCGGTTTATGGAGTTCTGAAGTTTGAAGTTAGTATCAAGTAGCTGGTATCAAGTATCAAGATATGGGGCTGGCTTCAGGCAATGTGCCCTCAGCCTTAAATAGGAGAGCCTTTGCCAATCCTTTTCTTTCAGTTTATAATAATATAGGAAACCTGTCTTGATACCTGATACTATCTACTTGCTACTAAGCGAAGCGTCACACCAAATACTCAAACAATGTCTGATCACGGTTGATAGCCTTATAATCAAAGCGGTGTGCTTCCATTCTTTGGATTAGTGCAGCATAGTCTTCGGCTGACTTAAGTTCTATACCAACAAGGGCCGGGCCGCTTTCACGTTCGGTTTTCTTAATAAACTCAAAACGCGTAATGTCATCGCCGGGACCGAGTACATTGTTAACGAACGTTTTTAAAGCTCCCGGACGCTGCGGAAAGCGGATCAGAAAATAGTGTTTGAGTCCTTCGTATAATAATGACAGCTCTTTAATCTCCTGCATCCGTTCGATATCATTATTGCCTCCGCTCAGTATGCAGACCACCTTTTTCCCCTTTATCTGATCAGCACAAAGATCAAGGGCAGCTACAGATAATGCCCCCGCCGGTTCTGCGACAATAGCCTCCTCATTATAGAGCTTCAATATAGTAGTACAAACCTTTCCTTCAGGAACAAGGATTATCTGATCGAGAACATTTTTGCAGATGGGGTAGGTAAGCTCACCAACCCTCTTTACAGATGCTCCGTCAACAAAGCGATTGATAGATTGCAGTGTTTCAGGCCCCCCAACTTCAAACGCTCTGAACATGGATGGTGCGCCTTCGGGCTCAACTCCTAATACCCGGATAGAGGGGTTTACCTGTTTGAGATAGCTGCCAGCGCCCGCAGCTAAGCCACCACCGCCTACTGGGATGATCACGATATCTGTATCCGGAAGATCTTCCAGTATCTCTACAGCCACTGTACCTTGTCCCTCAATAATATTGTAATTATCAAAAGGCGGAACAAAAGTCATTTTATTCTCATCGGTATAGGCCAGCGCTTCCTTAAGACAATCGTCAAAAGTATCACCAACCAATATGATCTCGATCATCCCATTACCAAACATCCTGGTCTGGTCAATTTTCTGCTTAGGAGTTATTTCGGGCATGAAAATCACCCCCCGCGTATTTAACTCCCTGCAAGAGAAAGCCACGCCTTGGGCATGATTCCCTGCGCTCGCACATACAACGCCTTTGGCAAGCTGCTCAGTGCTTAGCTGGCAGATCATGTTATACGCTCCGCGCAATTTGTACGACCTTACAGCCTGAAGATCCTCGCGCTTGAGGAATAGCTGGCATCCATATTTTTCAGAAAGGCGGGCATTATATATTAATGGTGTACGCTTAATAACGGGCTTTATACGTTCCAGCGCTCTTACAGGATCGGGATCATAGAGATTACTACTCATCTTTGTTTCGTTGAGTGCGAAGGTAGGGATCATTAGAGATAGTTACAATGTAGGGTGGAAAATGGCCGGGTGTTTTTTTATCATTCATCACCGAAAATACCTCATTCGTGTAACTTGTCTTTTGTCAAAAATCTTCCGAAGGCTATCGAAGAATTAAATGAGCGTTAAATTAATTCATCACGTAGTAGTATAAGTATATTTACAAGGCAAAAGGCATGCCGGTCGTTTAATTCATCAGATATGCGATCAAAATATAAAATTATATCCTCGCTCTGATTCGAGGTTGGATCAGTTAGCAATAGATATGGGCGAGACAAGGCATTTTTATTTATGCAGAGGCCTATAGAGAAGCTTTGAAAGTTTATAGACCAATACGCTTCCATTAAAATATTGAAAATGAAGATTAGCAAATTATCCCTCCTTTTCGTGATTTATCTCTTATTATCTTGTAGTGATAATGTAAGCTTAAAAGAGACTGATTTAAAAAGATATCCGTGGTTGATGCCTTTTACTGAGGACAACACGATGGATTTTGACGGCAGACATAACACAGATTTGGGCATACTTGAGTTTAGTTACAAAACTTCCAATAGCACTAATGATCTTTCATCATTTGATACTATTGCTTATAAAGGACATTGGGAGGTAACAGACAAGTCTTTATTGAAGAGTTCATTTTCTAAAGCTATCGGTGACGGTTTGAGAGAAAGGACAACAATAACAATTCGCATAGACACAGTCGAACACAGACTGTATTTTAACGTAAATTAATTCATGTTCCGCTTAAACCAGGAAGAGTTCAATAACTTGATATTCCAGAATGGAAGATCAAGTTGGGGCGAAACAAGAAGTTGCCCTATGCTTTCACTGAACAGGGAGTGGCTATGTTATCGGGGATACTCAACAGCCAACGAGCCATTTCGGTGAACATTCAGATCATGCGTGTCTTTACGCGAATAAGGCAGATGTTAGCCGACAATACCGAACTCCGCCTGGAGATCGAAAAGATCAAAAAGAAGTTGAACAATCAGGACAAGAATATGGAGATTGGCTTTCAGTATTTGGATGAACTGCTGGAAAAGAAAGAACAACCGGCAGTGCCCAGGAAAGCAATCGGCTACCGCATTGGTGGAGAGAAAGAAGTATACTCAAAGTAACCATCTGCCACAAAACAAAAATTCCCCCTTACTTAAACAGCAAGGGGGAGAGGAGGCAATTGTGTAAATTCTTATATGTTTTTTGCCAGCCAGTCGAGTTCTGCTTCTTCTTTTAAGCCAAATGCATCTTCAAACATCATTGCTGCCGATAATACCGTTGCCAGCGGATTCGCGATGTCTTTACCTGCTGCCTGCGGATATGATCCGTGAATTGGCTCGTAGAGAGAGGTGTGGATGCCGACAGATGCAGAAGGCATTAATCCCATAGATCCTGAGATAACAGAAGCTTCATCTGTAAGGATATCTCCAAAGAGGTTCTCGGTGATAATTACGTCGTATGATTTCGGCCATTGAACCAGTCGCATAGCCACAGCATCAACAAACTCGTAGCTTACTTCCACTTCCGGGAAATCCTTTTCCATATCCTGCACGGTTTCTCTCCAAAGGCGTGAACTCTCCAGAACATTGGCTTTGTCTACGCAGCATAGTTTCTTGCCGCGTGTCATAGCAAGTTCGAAGCCCAGTTTTGCAAGTCGTTGTATTTCTTCACGTGTATAGGTACATGTATCGAAAGCCGTATTGCCATCATCTTTTCTTCCTCTTTCGCCGAAGTAAATGCCTCCGGTTAACTCACGCAGGATGATTAAGTCTGTACCTTCAATCCGCTCTCTCTTTAAAGGTGAATTGTCGATTAACGAAGGGAATGTGAAAGTCGGACGAACATTGGCATAGAGACCCAGTTTTTTACGCATTTTAAGTAATCCCTGCTCGGGACGTACTGTAGCCTTAGGGTCGTTGTCAAAGCGGGGATGGCCAATGGCACCGAACAGAACGGCGTCGGCGGCCATACATACTTCATGTGTTTCGTCCGGATAAGGCTCGCCAACTGCATCAATGGCTGCTGCTCCGGTTAAAGCAGAAGTCCAGTTTACTTCATGGCTGAATTTTGCAGCGACTGCATTTACTACTTTAACTGCCTGGTCTATCACTTCAGGCCCTATTCCATCTCCTGCTAAAAGGGCAATGTTTAGTTTCATTGTGTTGGTTTATTTCTATATAATATTTAACATTTTTTGTGTTGCCTTAATCGCGCAGACCGTCTGATCGGAATCAAGTCCGCGGGTAATAAAGGTTTTATTGTTCGTTTCCCAGGTTATTATCGTCTCGCATAACGCGTCGGAGTTACTGCCGGGAGCTATTCTTACTGCATAATCCACTAATTTAGGCAGTTCCATGTTTATCCGGGAGTAAACCTTCGTCAGGGCGTTCATAAAGGCATCGAACTGCCCATCGCCCTGCGCATGCTCTTCAAAAAGTTTTCCGTGGATACATACAGCAAGAGTGGCTGAAGGCCTCAGTCCCTTTGAATGCGTTAGGACATAAGATTCCACGATCACTTTTTCTTCGTAGAGCTTGCTGTTCAAAACATCGGAAATAATATAAGGAAGATCTTCTGTTGTTACAGCCTCCTTTTTGTCGCCCAGCTCGATAACACGCTGAGTCACTTTCTTCAGGTCCTCATTGTTTAACTTCAGGCCCAGCTCCTGGAGGTTCTTTTCAATGTTCGCTTTGCCCGAAGTCTTGCCTAGTGCATATTTCCGTTTCCGTCCAAAACGCTCAGGGAGCAGGGCATTGCAATAGAGGTTACTCTTGTTATCGCCGTCTGCATGAATTCCCGCCGTCTGAGTGAACACATTTTCTCCAACAATGGGTTTGTTAGTCGGAATTCTTACTCCCGAAAACGTCTCAACCAGTTTACTTACTTTGTAAATTGACGATTCTTTTAAAGCAATTTCAGCCTCAGGAAGAAAGTCGTTAATAACGGCAACAACACTTGCCATAGGAGCATTTCCTGCTCTTTCGCCCATGCCATTAACGGTTAAATGCAATCCGTTTATACCGGCTTTAACCGCTTCATACACATTGGATGTAGCAAGGTCGTAGTCGTTGTGAGCATGGAAGTCAAAATGGAGCTGCGGATATTTAGCCCTGATTGCTGATACGAATTGAAGCGTTTCTGACGGTGTAAGCACGCCCAGTGTATCAGGAAGCATGATCCTCTTTACCGGTTGAGCCGACAGAAATTCAAGGTATTGCCAGGTATAGTCCGGCGAATGCCTCATTCCGTTACTCCAGTCTTCGAGATAGATGTTGGTATCAATCCCCTTAGTCCCGGCAGACTGGATAACCGCAGCAATTTCGGCGAAGTGCTGTTCTGGCGTTTTTTTTAACTGGTGGGTTAAATGGTTCAGTGAGCCCTTCGTTAAAAGGTTCTGTACTCTTACACCCGCTTTTTCCATCCATTCAATAGAAACGCCATTATCTACAAAAGATAATACTTCTATCGCGTTTATGTATCCGTTTTTTTCTGCCCAGTCGGTTATCGCCTTAACTGCTCCGAATTCGCCGTCAGAAACACGGGCGGACGCAACTTCTACGCGGTCTATCCTGAGTTCGTCAAGGAGTAATTGTGTAATGGTTAGTTTTTCTGAAATAGAAAACGATACTCCCGATGTTTGTTCACCATCGCGAAGTGTGGTATCCATTATCTCAATTTTTCTTTTTTCGCCGTTTAGATTGCTCATTGCTTATTTCCTTTGCTACCCTTTTAAGTAAAAGGCGTTTCATTAATGGGTTGAAACGCCTTTCGTTAAACGAGGACTTTATAGCATCATTCTTATTAGAATGGTAGTTTCGAAGCGAATTCCTGGATCTCTCCCTTTATGTTCTGCAGATAGTCTATGTCGTCAAAGCCGTTAGACATATTATCTTTTTTATAACTGCTGATGTCGAAGCTCTCGCTTTCGCCGGTAGCCAAAAGCGTAATCGTTTGCTCAGATAGGTTTATTTCCAGTTCTGTCTGCGGATTAGCGAAGATGGCATTGAAGATCTTTTCAAGAAACTCTGCGCTAACCTGTACTGGAAGCACTCCAATATTCAAACAATTGTTGCGGAATATATCACCAAAGAAGCTGGAAACCACACATCTGAAGCCATAATCATAAATAGCCCATGCTGCGTGTTCTCTGGATGATCCCGATCCGAAGTTCTTGCCTCCAACGAGTATTTTACCGCTGTAGATGGGGTTGTTTAGAACGAAATCTGCTTTAGGAGTATTGTCGGGGTTATATCTCCAGTCGCGGAATAAATTATCTCCAAACCCTACGCGTTCTGTTGCTTTCAGGAAGCGGGCCGGGATGATCTGATCAGTATCGACATTCTCAATCGGAAGAGGAACGGCGGTACTTTTTAATACAGTGAATTTATCGTAAGCCATATTATTTCTTTGCGGGTAAATTGATAGCCCGTGTGATTAGTTTATTGAATTAACGTTCTTGGATCGGTTACCACTCCCGTAACAGCAGCAGCTGCTGCAACAAGGGGACTTGCTAACATGGTCCTGGCACCAGGGCCCTGGCGGCCTTCGAAGTTCCTGTTAGAGGTACTTACCGCGTATTTACCGGCAGGGACTTTATCGTCGTTCATCGCCAGACAAGCTGAGCAGCCAGGCTGACGTAAAGAGAAACCAGCCTCTGTGAATACATCGAGCAGCCCTTCTTCTTTAATTTGTGCTTCAACCACGTGAGATCCAGGCACGAGCCATACGGTAACATCGTCTGCTTTTTTCTTGCCTTTGACTATAGAAGCAAACGCTCTGAAGTCTTCAATGCGGCCGTTCGTACAGCTTCCTACAAACACATAATCTACTTTCTTTCCGATCATCGGTTCGCCTTCATGGAAGCCCATGTAGTTTAAAGACTTCTCATAAG
>DALYUO010000027.1:9085-15772 GCA_031981225.1 Pararcticibacter sp. | reverse complement strand
ATTGTTAGATATGCCCATGCCCATTCCCGGATTGGTACCATAAGTGATCATAGGCTCAATGCTGCTTCCGTCAAACGTAAACTCCTTATCGAACGTAGCGTCAGCATCGGTCTTCAACGTCTGCCAGTAAGCCATTGCTTTATCCCATGCTTCTCCTTTAGGAGTGAATTCACGGCCTTTAATATAATTGAATGTCGTTTCATCGGGAGCGATCATGCCTCCGCGTGCACCCATCTCGATGCTGAGGTTACACACTGTCATACGGCCTTCCATGCTCATGTTTTCGAAAACCTCTCCGGCATACTCTACAAAGTATCCGGTAGCGCCAGACGTGGTAAGCTTAGAAATGATAAACAGTGCCACATCCTTCGGAGTGACGCCCTTGCTAAGGCTGCCTGTAATGTTAATCCGCATCTTTTTAGGTTTCGGCTGCATGATACACTGTGTGGAAAGTACCATTTCCACTTCAGATGTACCGATCCCAAAAGCGATAGCTCCAAAAGCGCCATGAGTGGATGTATGCGAGTCGCCGCACACGATGGTTGCACCTGGTTGTGTTATGCCGTTTTCCGGTCCCACAACGTGCACAATTCCATTTTTCTGATGACCCAGTCCCCAATGCCTGATTCCATAGGCGCCTGCGTTTTCCTCCAGCGCCCTCAGCTGATTCGCCGAAAGCGGATCAGCAACAGGAAGATGCTGATTGATTGTGGGAGTATTGTGATCTGCGGTCGCAAATGTCCGTTCAGGATATAACACCGGGATTCCCCGGGTCTTTAATCCCAGGAATGCTACCGGGCTGGTAACTTCGTGGATTAAATGGCGATCAATAAATAACACATCCGGGCCGCCTTCAATGCTACGTACCACATGCGAATCCCACACCTTGTCAAATAATGTCTTGCTCATTTCTTAATCAAAATTATATTGTTTCTTTAAACGGCTCTTCATACAAAGAGATATATCTATACAAATTTATTCAGGGCATCGAGGTATGCATTTGCAGAAGCTCTTACGATGTCGGTACTGAATCCGTAACCCATGTATGATTTCTCTTCGTGAATTACTCTCATGTCTACTTTACTAACATCATCGCTTCCTCCCTCGATCGAATGGATATTGAATTCTTTAATCTCCACATGATTTCCTAATATGCTCTCAATCGCCTTAATCGTAGCGCTCACTGGTCCGTTACCGGAAGCTGTCGCTTCTATTTCATCACCATTATAGCTTAGTTTTACCGTTGCCTGGGGACTGGTTTCTTCTCCGCAGGTTACTTTCAGCGACCGGATTTTTACTCCGTTCTTATAGTTTGTATCATTCCCGTTGCCCATGAGTAAAAGAAGGTCATCATCTTTGATCTCTTTTTTCTTATCAGCCATTTCGAGGAAGCGCTCATAAGCATGGTCCAGATTGATACGATCTACAGAATATCCCAGGCGTTCGAGGTGATGCTTAAGGGCATGCCGGCCACTGCGCGCAGTCAGGATAATCTCGGACTGATCGATCCCCACATCCTCAGGGTTTATTATTTCGTAATTTTCGCGGTGTTTAAGTACGCCATCCTGATGGATACCTGAGCTATGCGCAAATGCATTTTTGCCGATAATCGCTTTGTTGGGCTGTACTGGCATGCGCATCATGCGGCTTACCATTCCGCTTAATTTATATAAATGCTTCGTGTTTATGCTGTTATGAAGGTTCAGCGACCGGTGTGTTTTGAGTATCATCACCACTTCTTCAAGTGATGTATTTCCTGCCCGTTCTCCAATGCCATTAATTGTACATTCAACCTGACGAGCTCCATTCTGGAGGCCAGCCATGCTGTTTGCCGTGGCCAGACCGAGGTCGTTGTGGCAATGTACTGAAATAATAGCCTGGTCAATATTTTTTACATTTTCTTTCAGAAAACGGATTTTCGCTCCATATTCTTCCGGCAGGCAATATCCATTTGTATCGGGGATATTAACTACAGTTGCACCTGCCGCAATAACGGCTTCGATCATTTGAGCCAGATATACATTGTCGGCCCTGCCAGCATCTTCTGCATAGAACTCTACATCCTCAACAAACTTCTTTGCGTATTTAACAGCTTCTACAGCCCGCTCAAGGATTTCCTCTCTTGTGCTGTTAAATTTATACTTAATATGCATGTCTGAGGCACCGATGCCCGTATGTATACGTGGATGTTTCGCATATTTCAATGCATCAGCTGCAAGGTCTATATCACCCTTTTTAGCGCGGCTCAGTGCGCAGATGATAGGCTCGCGAATTATTTTTGACAGCTCAATAACGCTTTGGAAATCCCCCGGACTGGAAATAGGGAATCCGGCTTCAATAATATCTACGCCCAACGACTGAAGTGCCTCGCCTATAATGATCTTCTCAGGAGTTGTGAGCTGAGAACCGGGTACCTGTTCTCCGTCGCGGAGTGTTGTGTCAAAAATAAATATGCGGTTAGGATCGTGTAACATATTCTTGTTTTGTTGCCCGTTCTGCCAGGCTAAGCTTAAGTACTTGTTTTTGAAATAGAATTAAGTATATATTAATTCGAATTGTAATTATACAGAGAACAGGAAGCACATGATAATGCTCCCTGTTCTTTTATTTAGCGTTGGCTTATGCCTCTACTGTTTGGTTTTCAGGGCGTAAACCTCTTACCGTTTTGCCGGCCTGCCATATTTCGCTGTCGCGAAGTTCTTTTAATTCTGCGTCAAGCTTTTCGCGGTAATCTGGCTGACTGTTTAAGTCGATAGATCTTTGAGATTCTTTTCCTGTGGCAACGCTTTCGTATAATTCTTCGAAAACGGGTTTGGTAGCATCCCTGAATTTCTTCCACCAGTCAAGAGCACCGCGCTGAGCTGTCGTAGAGCAGTTTGCATACATCCAGTCCATACCATTTTCTGCAACTAAAGGCATCAGCGACTGAGTTAATTCTTCAACAGTTTCGTTAAATGCTTCAGAAGGAGTGTGTCCTTTACTGCGTAAAACTTCATACTGTGCAGCAAATATACCCTGGATACAACCCATTAAAGTACCGCGCTCGCCGGTCAGGTCGCTGAAAACTTCTTTTTTGAAGTCGGTTTCAAACAGATAACCACTACCTACTGCGATACCAAGAGCTATTACTCTTTCCCATGCTTTTCCGGTGGCATCCTGGAAGATTGCAAAGCTTGAATTCAATCCACGGCCTTCAAGGAACATTCTGCGTAATGAAGTGCCTGATCCTTTAGGGGCTACAAGGAATACGTCAACATCAGCAGGAGGGATAATTCCGGTTTGCTCATTGAAAGTGATACCAAAACCATGAGAAAAATACAGGACTTTACCCGCAGTAAGATGCTTTTTAACGGTAGGCCAAAGTTCTATCTGAGCTGCATCGCTTAAAAGGTAGCAGATGATTGTGCCTTTTTCAAGGGCTTCTTCAATATCAAAAAGAGTCTCGCCGGGTACAAAACCATCACGTACGGCTTTATCCCATGATTTAGAGTTTTTGCGTTGTCCTACAATAACGTTGATGCCGTTATCTTTTTGATTCAGAGCCTGTCCGGGCCCTTGTACGCCGTAACCTATTACTGCTACCGTTTCTTTGCTAAGTACTTCCTGTGCTTTTGATAACGGAAATTCTTCGCGGGTCACTACATTTTCTTCAACACCGCCGAAATTTAATTTTGCCATGATTGTTTGTTTGAACTTTGCTTTGTGTTTATGATTATTGCTATCAGCTGTCAGCAATCAGCTATCAGCTTTTAGCTTTCTGCTTTTTACTTTAACCTTCTACTTTACGCTTTTAGCTTTCTGCTTTTAGCTTTCTGCTTTCTGCTTTTAGCTTTCTGCTTTCAACTTACATTGTGAATACTTTTTCGCGGCTGTTAAGGTACTCATTTTCTACTACATCCTGTCCGGGTTCAGTTCTTTCAAACTCCCTCAGTTTGCAGTTAAATCCTTCGCTGTCCTTAATGATCGCGATTCTTGCACTTCTTACGAACTCGATAAGCCCATAAGGCTGAAGAGCCTTGATAAGGCTGTCCGTTTCTTCCCGGTGACCAGTTGTTTCAAATACCGTATAGTCTTTTCTGATCACTACTGCGCGTGCGCCATTTTCGCGAAGGAGACGTTCAACCAGCGCTTTTTCAGCAATGGTGTCGGTCGGTACTTTATAGAGGGCCATTTCCTGCCAGATCACATCTTCGTTGGTGTTGTAATATACCTTAAGAACCTCTACCTGCTTTTCAATCTGTCTTGTGACTTTTCTTACTACATCCTCTGTTTCGTTAATCACAATATTGAAACGGTGAATACTCTCAATCTCCGAGGGAGAGGTATTCAGGCTGTCGATATTAATCTTTCTTCTTGTGAAGATAATGGCGATACGACTAAGCAGACCAATCTGATTTTCAGTATAGACGGTGATGTTATATTCTTGCTTTACCGGAGTATTTTCTGTATCCATGATTTTTTTATTAATTAGTCTTGAGATTTGAGTATTGAGATACTAGTCTTGAGATATAGCACCTACATCTTTCACATATCTCACATCTCATAACTCATATCCCATAATTCATAACTCAAGCCAGTCTTATCTCGCTAACGCTGCAACCCTGAGGTACCATAGGGAACACATTATTTTCTTTTTTCACCATTACCTCCAGAAGATAAGATCCTTCATGTTCGAGCATCATTTTCAACGCGTCTTTAAGATATTCCCTTTTGGCGATACTCTTTCCGTGGATTCCGTAACCTTCAGCTACTTTCACGAAATCGGGACTGGTGATATCTACGAAGGAATAACGTCTTTCATTGAACAGCTCCTGCCACTGGCGAACCATTCCGAGAAACTGGTTGTTGAGGATGATTATTTTGACATCTACGCCACTTTGCATGATGGTGCCCAGCTCCTGAATATTCATTTGCACACCGCCGTCACCAATAATAGCTACTACCTGCCTGTCTAAAGCTCCGAACTTTGCGCCTATTGCTGCGGGTAGAGCAAAGCCCATAGTACCTAAACCACCACTTGTAATGTTGCTTCTTGTGTGGTTCAGCTTTGCATATCTGCAGGCGACCATCTGATGCTGGCCTACGTCGGTAACGATAATAGCGTCGCCATTGGTAAGCTCATTCAGAGATTGAATAACTTCGCCCATTGTCATTTCTTCAGAAGTAGGGAAAAGCTCTTCGCGGATTAACGCGTCAATTTCCTTCTTTTCAAATTCCCTGAACCTTTCCAGCCATTCGGTATGTTGTTTGGTTTCAACAAGAGACGTCAACAAAGGCAAAGTCTCTTTGCAGTCGCCCCATACCGGTACTGTAGTCTGTACGTTTTTGTCGATCTCTGCAGGGTCAATATCCAGATGGATAACCTTCGCCTGTTTCGCATATTTATCCAGACGTCCTGTTACACGGTCGTCGAAGCGCATTCCTATCGCGATCAGTACGTCGCATTCGTTAGTAAGCACATTAGGACCATAATTGCCGTGCATTCCCAGCATCCCCACGTTAAGCGGATGGTCATTTGGTACCACTCCCGCACCAAGGATGGTCCATGCCGATGGAATTCCCGATTTTTCTATAAACGCTTTAAATTCCTGCTCTGCATTTCCAAGGATGACACCCTGTCCCCATAATACAAAAGGTTTTTTTGCACTGTTGATGAGTTCGGCCGCCTGCTCTACGTATTCTTTTCTCACAATAGGCTTCGGGCGGTAACTTCTTATATGTCTGCAGGGAGCATATCCCTTGAATTTGAACTTCTGAAGTTGCGCATTTTTTGTAATGTCAATCAAAACCGGACCGGGCCGGCCACTGCGGGCGATATGAAATGCTTTGGCAAGCACTTCGGGGATCTCCGTGGCATCCGTTATCTGGTAATTCCATTTGGTTACCGGAGACGTAATGTTAATCACATCGATTTCCTGGAAAGCATCGGTCCCCAGCAGATGGGCAAATACCTGCCCGGTGATACAAACAACAGGGGTGCTGTCTAGCTGCGCATCTGCAAGTCCGGTCACCAGGTTCGTTGCCCCTGGTCCGCTCGTTGCAAATACCACACCCACTTTTCCCGAAGAACGGGCATAACCCTGTCCGGCATGGATTCCACCTTGTTCATGGCGGACCAGTATGTGTTTCAGCTTATCTGAGTAATCATATAAGGCATCGTAGATAGGCATTATTGCACCACCCGGATATCCAAAGATTGTATCAACACCCTCCGCGACTAGTCCTTCCAGTAAAGCCACTGATCCTGTCAGTTCTATTCCTGTATCGGGTTCTTTCGCAGTCAATACTTCCTGTTGCGCTGTTTCCATGTTTTTAGATTTAAAATTAGATATTTTGCTATCAGCGGTTGGCGGTTGGCAATTGGCTGTTGGCGAAAATTAGCTGTCAGCTTTTCAACATTCACCTTTTAGCATTCACCTTTCACCTTTTCGCTTTGTGCTTTCCGCTTTCACCTTTTAGCTTTCTGCTTCATTAGTCTTCGTCAGTCACGCAGCCTTCAGCAGCGTTGCTTACCAGTTTTGCGTATTTATAAAGTAATCCTTTTTTGGCTTTTAGTTCGGGCTGTACCCATGCTGCTTTTCGTTTTGCAATCTCCTCGTCAGACACCTTTAGAGTGATCTGGCGTTTTATTGCATCTATTTCGATTCTGTCTTCGTCCTGTACCAGGCCGATCAAACCGCCGAGGTA
>DALYUO010000027.1:2001-9054 GCA_031981225.1 Pararcticibacter sp. | reverse complement strand
GTGGGTACCGCCGCTAAAGCGTCCGTCTGTGATCAGCGCCACCGACTTACCAAGCCCCGCGCCGATCAGAGCCGATGTAGGTTTAAGCATCTCCGGCATCCCGGGAGCACCCTTTGGCCCGATGTTCTTAATTACGACAACATCTCCATGCTGCACCCTGCCGCTGCTGATGCCTTCAATCAGGTGAGACTCTCCGTCAAAAACCCTTGCCGGGCCTTCAAAGTAAACACCCTCTTTTCCAGTGATTTTAGCTACGCTTCCGCCTTCAGCCAGGTTGCCGTACAGGATCTGCAGGTGCCCGGTTGCTTTAACAGGTTTATCAACAGGAAGAATGATCTTCTGAGCGTCGAAATCCAGTTCGGGTACGTCAGCGAGATTCTCCGCAAGCGTTTTGCCTGTGCAAGTGAGGCAATCGCCGTGCAGCCATCCCTGCTGAAGAAGATATTTCATTACTGCAGGAACACCGCCAACGTTATGCAGGTCTTCCATCATATATTTGCCGCTTGGCTTCATATCAGCAAGAACCGGAATCCTGTTGCTGATTTCCTGAAAGTCATCCTGAGTCAGTTTAACATCGACGCTCTTCGCCATAGCGATCAGGTGAAGCACCGCATTGGTAGAGCCGCCAAGCACCATCAGAGTGACGATAGCATTTTCAAATGCTTCTTTCGTCATGATATCTCTTGGCTTGATATCTTTTTCCAACAACAAGCGGATCGCCTTACCAGCCCTTAAACACTCGTCTTTTTTATTGGGGCTCAGGGCTGGTGCCGAAGATGAATAAGGCAGGCTCATTCCTAGAGCCTCAATGGCAGCAGCCATGGTATTTGCAGTATAAATACCGCCACAGGCGCCTGCACCAGGGCAGGAGTGTTTTATAATCTGTTTAAAATCGATTTCATCAATTTGCCCTGCAATCTTTTTGCCTAAAGCTTCAAATGCAGAGATGATATTCAGGTCTTCACCTTTATAGTGTCCGGGAGCTATTGTTCCGCCGTACACCATAATAGCAGGTCGGTTGAGTCGTCCCATTGCTATTACAGAGCCAGGCATGTTTTTATCGCAGCCTGGAAGCGCAATTAAGCCATCATAGTACTGAGCTCCGCATACTGCTTCAATTGAATCAGCAGTAACATCCCGGCTGATCAAAGAATAGCGCATGCCGGGAGTACCATTACCCATTCCGTCACTTACCCCGATGGTATGGAATATTAATCCTACCAGATCTTCCTTCCAGACACCTTCCTTCACCAGCTTTGCCAGGTCATTTAAGTGCATGTTGCAGGTATTTCCATCGTAACCCATACTCACGATACCCACCTGCGCTTTATCCATGTCTTCATCGGTTAACCCGATTCCATATAACATAGCCTGAGCAGCAGGCTGTGTTGGGTCCTGTGTAAGTGTGCTGCTGTAGCGATTTAACTCTTCTTGTGTTTCGGGAGTTCCCTGCAAATCTGTTGATGATTTCATGTTTTGTTAGTAATATTTTATCGTATTACCGCGTCTTAATAAATGATTATAAATTGATTAAAACTCTTTATTTTTAATGAACATCCAGCCTCGCGGCGTCCGTCCTTTTTATCTATCCTCAAGGTAGGGACTTGATCTATATCAATCAATAGGGTGCAAGAGAAATTTTCAATTAGTATATTATTTCATCATATTGTTTGATCCGGAATTAAATTTGGAGTCTCATGGGTTTTTTGTTTGAAAAATTTGGATTCACTATACCAAATCACGTTTTGGTATACGGTTTAAATATTTCGTTTATATGAATCAACAGCCTGTTTTCTTCCTGAAAAGGCGCGTGTTGGCGAAAAAGTTGAAAGAAATGACAAAAATCAATTCGTCTGGTCGGGGCCACATACTCAATGACTTTCCGGGACTAAAAATAGTTGAAATAGCGGCTATTTGATAAGAATCTGAAAAAACGAAATAGTGAGAATTAGTTAAGCAGATAATGGGTGTGCTTTGGAGAAAAACGTTCAATAAAAAGCTGAAAAATTTGCCCTTTCAAGTGTTGGTATTTTGCCAACACTTTATTTATCTTTGTAATCCTTCTCATAAGCTGAGACCTGGTCCGGAGAAGGTTAGTAATAAACATGCTTGGAAAACTCAGTTTCATATATGGGAAAGATCGTTTTCAATAACAACATTTTATTAAATGAAGATTCTTTATCTGAAGAAGCTGACAAGTTTCGCTCGTAAGCATGCTGATTCTGCGAAAAGTCTTGAAACCTGGAGAGTTGTAACTGAAGATGCAAAATGGAGGCAGAATACAGATATACTTGCCAGCTTCCCAACTGCTAAAATAATAAAGGGATGTAGGGCCCGGTTTAAGATAGTAGGAAATAAGTACCGTCTAATTATTGAGGTGGATTTTGAAGATGAAATTGTGGAAGTAAGATTTATTGGAACTCACTCCGAATATGACGAAATTAATGCGGAAACCATATAATCAGTTCGAGTGTTCTTTTAATACAAAAGTAGATATGAGTATCAAATCACAGTGGTTCTTAATTGAATCTGAGCAGGAGTATAATAAAGCAATTGCCAGATATGAGGAAGTGAAGCGCGCAGCAAAAGGATCTGAAGAACATAAAGAAAAGCTTCTTCTGGTGCACCTTATTTCTCAGTATGAAAAAAAAGAGTGGGATATTCCCCAAGTCGATCCTGTAGAACTGATCAAAATAAGGATGGAGGATTTTGGGTACAAATCATCAGACCTTGCTAAAAAGTATGGAGATAAGGGAACTATCAGCAAAGTTTTAAACTATAAGCAGACTCTTTCGCTTACGATGATTAGAAAGTTCAGTGAGTTGCTTCGCATTCCTGCAGCTGCTCTTATTAAAGAATATGATCTGAAGGAAAATCGAACCTCAGTGGCATAGGAGCGCGAACAAACTCGCGGTTTGGTAGCTACCAGAAAAGGTCGCCTGCTGCAACAAAAAAAGGGCCTCTTTTCAGAAGCCCTTTACTCTTTTAATAAAGGTTATATTATTTCACAATTCCTTCAGCAAGAACAGTTATTTTATTGTTGAGTACTTCAACAACACCGCCTTTTATGAAGTAACTCTCTTCACTTTTCCCGCCGGTACGAATAATAACTTTGCCATCTTCCAGCGTAGAGATGATAGGAGCGTGGTTATTAAGTACTTCGAAAGAACCCTGAGTTCCCGGTACGGTAACCGAGTTAACTTCCCCTTCAAAAACGGTCTGATCAGGTGTTAAAATTTCTAATGTCATATTACGTTGTAAGTTGTAAGTTGTAAGTTCCAGGTTGCAAGTGACTTATTACTTACTACTTAGAACTTACGACTTCAGTTACGCATTTGCCTCAGCAAGCAGTTTCTTACCTTTTTCTATTGCATCTTCAATTGTACCAACGAGGTTAAATGCAGCTTCAGGATATTCGTCTACTTCGCCGTCCATGATCATATTAAAGCCTTTAATAGTGTCTTTAATATCAACCAGCACACCTTTTAATCCTGTAAACTGTTCAGCAACGTGGAAAGGCTGCGACAAGAAGCGCTGAACGCGACGAGCGCGGGCAACCACAAGCTTATCTTCTTCAGAAAGTTCATCCATACCTAAGATGGCGATGATGTCCTGAAGTTCCTTATAACGTTGAAGAATTTCCTTAACACGTTGTGCTGTTCCGTAATGCTCGTCGCCAAGCACCATTGGGCTAAGGATTCTTGAAGTAGAATCGAGCGGGTCAACCGCAGGATAAATACCAAGCTCAGCGATCTTACGCGACAATACAGTCGTTGCATCAAGGTGGGCAAACGTTGTTGCAGGAGCAGGGTCGGTCAAGTCATCCGCAGGCACGTATACCGCCTGAACGGAAGTAATTGAGCCTCGTTTTGTAGAAGTGATTCGTTCCTGCATCAATCCCATTTCCGTAGCAAGCGTGGGCTGGTAACCTACAGCTGATGGCATACGTCCAAGCAAAGCAGATACTTCAGAACCTGCCTGGGTGAAACGGAAGATATTATCGATAAAGAACAGGATATCACGTCCCTGACCTTGTCCATCTCCATCGCGGAAATATTCAGCAACAGTTAAACCTGATAAAGCAACTCGGGCACGCGCACCGGGAGGCTCGTTCATCTGACCGAACACGAAAGTACATTTAGACTCTTTTAACTCTTCTGTATCAACAGAGTCAAGGTTCCATTCACCTTTTTCCATGCCGTGCATAAATTCTTCACCGTATTTAATAATGCCGGATTCAAGCATTTCGCGAAGAAGGTCGTTCCCCTCGCGGGTACGTTCTCCTACACCTGCGAATACAGATAAACCAGAATATGCTTTTGCAATATTGTTAATTAACTCCTGAATCAATACGGTTTTCCCAACACCTGCACCACCGAACAATCCAATCTTTCCACCTTTTGAATAAGGCTCCAGCAAATCAATTACTTTAATTCCGGTAAATAAAACCTCGGTTTCTGTAGAAAGATCTTCAAAACGCGGAGGGTGATTATGGATAGGACGTCCGGCTGTTTTATCCAGGTTAGGAATGCCATCTATCGCATCACCTACTACGTTAAACACGCGGCCCTTAATTCCATCTCCAACAGGCATTTTAATAGGAGCACCTGTATCAGTTACTTCCATTCCACGAACCAGCCCATCTGTAGAATCCATCGCTATTGCACGAACCCTGTCTTCTCCAAGGTGATTCTGTACTTCGAAGATAATAGACTGTCCATTAGGCTTAATAACCTCTAATGCATCGTAAATTTTAGGGAGTTTGGCGCCATCGGCGAAGCTTACATCAACTACCGCTCCAATGATTTGCGCTATTTTTCCAACGTTTGGCATATAATTTTGGAGTAAATATGTTATTTTTCAATGTTTTAAAGCCACTTTTAAGGTCGCTTTTTGGGTCTGCAATAATACGTTTTATCTTTTAAAATTAAATGTCTGGAATGAAAAGATTTTCATTTTTATGACTATTCATTTATATCGCGTTTTTTCTTTTGCTCAAACGCCCTTATTTTTTACTTTCTTCCGGTGCGCTATCCTGAGACTTATAGCACTTTTGATAAACCCGTGAAAAAATGAAGCCTGTGAATTTATCATAAAACCAGACGAAAATAATGCTGTTCTCATTAAAAGAAAATGATTTGTGTCATGGAAACCAAGGAAATTTTAAGAGGATCTGTATTTATTGCGCTTCTTAGTTGTTTAAACACGTTTGCCTTCGCGCAAACCAATTCAGACATTCCGGATCAGGATATTATAAGCAGCGATACGGTTTGGTATTTGCAGCCCTGGGCCTGGGCTGTTGTTGTCGCTCTGATTATTCTTTGCATTGCCTATTACAGCAAAAATAATGAGAGAAAGAACTTGGATGAAGGAACAGAAAAAGGACTTCACTGAGTCCGGAAGTTTTCCACACCCTGCCCCGGCTGGGTTCGGCACGGCTATGGGATTTCTTCTACAGTTCTTCTAAAAAATCCAATACCCAGACCGAAGCCAAGTCATAGCCAGCCAGAAGGTGAGTAGTTGCCACTACGAACATGGTCAGGAAAAGGTACCGGTTTGTTGACAGTGCGGCCAGGCTTATATCCGGCTTTGGCTATCTTCGGTCCAGACAGCCACTCGTTCCCGTGCTTCTCCTGTTTTTACTCGAAGAAGCACAGGAGGAAGACAAAGTATGGTCGCTAAGTGCTCCCTTTCCACTCTGGAGCTTTTTAAATGCGGGTCCGAAGCGGATCTGGTATAAATTACAGATATTTACAGCAATGAAGAAAATACTGGTAACCGGCAGTAACGGGCTTCTGGGGCAGAAGCTTACAGAGCTTATCCTTTCATCAAACAGGGCTCAGCTCATCGCGACATCAAAAGGACGGAACAGGTATCCTGCAGAGGAAGGATACGTTTACGCTGAAATGGATATCTGCGATACACCTCGCATGCGGGATGTTATTCAACGGTTCTCGCCCGATGTGATTATTCATACTGCTGCTGTCACCAATGTAGATATCTGTGAACAGGACAAGGACCGATGTCACATCATGAATGTGGAAGCGGTACGGTCGCTTTCGGTGATTTGTGAAGAGAATGACATCCACCTTATTCATTTATCTACCGATTTTGTGTTCGATGGTGGGAACGGGCCTTATGCAGAGGAGGCGGATGTAAGTCCGGTCAGTGTTTATGGCGAAAGCAAAGCAGAGTCGGAGAGGATTTTGTTTAATTCTTTATGTCGCTGGACCATCGTCCGTACGATTCTTGTTTACGGAATAACTACCGATATGAGCCGCTCCAATATCGTGCTCTGGGCGAAATCGGCCCTTGAAAAAGGCGAACCGCTCAATATTGTGGCTGATCAGTGGAGGATGCCTACTCTGGCCGAAGATCTGGCGGAAGCATGTCTTCTCGCTGCCGAAAGAGAGGCGTTTGGAATCTATCATATCTCCGGAAACGACATGATGAGCGTCTATGAACTGGTGCAGCATGTAGCTGCGTTCTGGCATCTCGATGGTTCTCTTATGAAACCGGTATCATCAGACTCTTTAAACCAGACAGCAAAAAGGCCAAAACGAACTGGCTTTGTTCTGGATAAGGCCATTGCTGATCTGGGATACCAGCCTCATTCTTTTAGGGAAGGATTGACTATACTCGATGCTCAAATCAAAAGGAGGGATGATCGCTACAGTTGAATTTTTTATTTAGAGAAGCTTTTTATGTTCGTTTTAGCCTCATCATAAATACGATTCATTATATTCTCTACTACCAGCTTTTCAGCAGTCTCTGATGGGCACAGGCCAATTAAGCTGTATTTTCCCGAAACATTGATTTTACCTTCGAATACGGTTGCAACGCCCTGAGCTTCTGCTAGTTTAGGCGTGCTCTTACAATCTACTGAAAAACTAAAACTTGACGTTTTGAACAGGGGAACCCAGAGCGAACCGATGTTTTTATCTGAAATATCAATTCTGATGGGAGCAGGGGACTTTGTATCTCCAATTATTTTTGATTTATAAATCACCACAACCGGGATTGAAGACGCGGGATTTTGTGTGCTTTCGGTAC
>DALYUO010000027.1:1521-1991 GCA_031981225.1 Pararcticibacter sp. | reverse complement strand
GGCGTTAGAGTTGTTCCAACTGTTCCAGCTACTCGAAATATTCGTAGATACCATGCTGTTGCAATAGCTGGTATTTACGTGAATTGCCTTAATTAAAACGATCAATAGTATCGCAACGACGAGAAATGTTGTACCTCTGGATTTCATGCGTTTAATTTAAAGTGATTTAGTTCGTAGAGTCGCGCCGGTTGTTGAGTTACAGTGTTCGTCAATAATTTTAGCTTAGTCCAGGATTCGCCGGAAAACTGTAACACAGTGCAATTTAGTTAATTCCATTGGATTTGATACAGATTTTCTATTTATCTGAATTAACGGTATATTTAGCAAAATAATTCAGCCAGTTTAATTCCGTTATTTACATATCCAACACCTGATTATCTATGGCATTAACAAAAGGTCAAAAAGCACCCTCTTTTAATCTCTACAGTTCTGAGCTCAAAGAAATTTCTTTAAGTGATTATGCTGGAAAG
>DALYUO010000027.1:1150-1511 GCA_031981225.1 Pararcticibacter sp. | reverse complement strand
ACTTCTTTCCAATGGCTTTTACCGGGGGATGCACTACGCAGTTATGTACAATGCGCGATTCGTTTGGCTATTACGAAGAGCTTGGCGCCGATGTTGTAGGGATTTCTGTTGATTCGCCTTTTACACTAGCAAAGTTTAAAGAAGAGAATCAATATCAGTTTCCCTTATTATCTGATTTCAATAAAGAAGTATGTAAGGCATACGGCGCATATTACGATGAATTTGTATTCGGGCTACGGGGAGTGGCAAAGCGCGCAGCATTCGTAATAAACGGGGAACAGGAGATTGTCTATGCTGAAGTCCTTGAGTCGGCTGGCGACCTTCCGGATTTCGATGCTATTCAGAATGCAGTAAAATATTA
>DALYUO010000027.1:0-1139 GCA_031981225.1 Pararcticibacter sp. | reverse complement strand
TTTTGCCGGTTAACCTCTGGTTTACCGCCCAGCTTTCGGGGGTAAGGGTTAGCTTGCTTAATCTTTTTCTGATGCGCCTTAGGAAAGTGCCACCTTCACTTGTAGTAAACGCAATGATCACTTCTACAAAAGCGGGGTTAAACATCAATTCGAATGAGATAGAAACCCATTATTTGGCGGGAGGACATGTAAACAGCGTAATCAAAGCGCTTATTTCAGCTGATAAAGCCAATATTCCGCTTACGTTTAAACTCGCTACAGCGATCGACCTTGCAGGCCGCGATGTGTTTGATGCTGTGCAGCTATCCGTTAATCCCAGAGTAATTAATACCCCGCCTGTTGCAGCCGTTGCAAAAGACGGTATACAATTGGTTGCCAAGGCCAGAGTGACGGTGCGCGCGAATATCAACCAGTTGGTAGGTGGTGCCGGTGAAGAAACGATTCTGGCGAGAGTAGGTGAGGGCATCGTTACTACCATCGGCTCTGCCATAAATCATAAAGAAGTATTGGAGAATCCAGACAGGATCTCAAAAACAGTATTAGAAAAAGGATTAGACAGCGGTACCGCATTTGAGATCCTTTCCATTGATATCGCGGATATTGATATCGGCGACAATATCGGTGCAAAACTTCAAACAGACCAGGCAGAGGCAGATCTTAAAGTTGCAAATGCCCGCGCCGAGGAACGTCGCGCAATGGCCGTTGCTTCAGAGCAGGAAATGCGTGCAAAGGCCCAGGAAGCACGTGCTAAAGTAATTGAAGCAGAAGCTCAGCTTCCGCTCGCAATGGCAGAAGCGTTCCGTTCCGGCAATCTTGGTATAATGGACTATTACAAAATGCAGAACCTGAAATCGGATACCGACATGCGTGAGTCGATTTCAAAACCAAATAAAGGAAAGCAATAGTCAGACTGGTGCACATGGTGTCTTTTATTCAGGAAGAAGATGAAGGCGCTGTGCACTTAAGATCCATAAATAGAGGCAAATACATTAATAAGGGATTGCAAAGGGCGTGAAAATTAAATTTTTTTTGCAGATGTTAAATTTTTACTTCTATCTTTGCAGTCCATTAACAAAGGGACTTGTAGCTTAATTGGATAGAGCATCTGACTACGGATCAGAAGGTTAGGGGTTCGACTC
>DALYUO010000026.1:21772-31011 GCA_031981225.1 Pararcticibacter sp. | reverse complement strand
GAAAAGAACCCTGGGCAAGAACCAGTTGCGTATCAACAAAATCATGGCCATCGCCTACTTAGGTAAGAATTACCTGTGGGCAGGTAGTCCCTTGATGAACTACGAATCGACCGGAAGCAAAACCTATAACGTTGAGTATTGTAAGAAGGCGGCTGCGGCTTTCGGTGAGCTCTTAAGCCTGACCGAGAGCGGCGCCACGCAGTATAGTCTGGTTACTTTTCCAAACTACTACAAAAACTTCTATACTATTGGTGAAGGCTGGGCACTTCCGGGTAGTACCGAAGCTATCTTCAGAGGACCTTATTATTCTGCAAATAATTCTAACTGGGGAACCAGCAAGCAATATACTCCCGTTGTGGTTTCCGAAGGAGATCTTAAGTTTACGCCGACAGCAAACTATGTAGATTACTATGGAATGAAAAACGGCCTCCCTATACCTGATATCACGAAAGCAGATGCTGAATCAGGCTACGACCCCCAATATCCCTGGAAAGACCGCGATCCTCGTTTTTATAATGACATTGTATTTGATGGTGTAAAATTCGTGCAGGGAGCAATTCCCAATGCTGATGAACAACCCAATCGCTATGCCAATTTGTTTACAAATGGTAGCTATCGCGATGTAGGTACCGGCAGCCGTACAGGCTATGTTCTTCGCAAATTCGTACCCACTACTGCTAATAAATACGATAACGCTTATAGCTGGGGCAATAATCTGCATATCTACGTACCGTATCTGCGCCTGGCAGATGTCTATTTGATGTACGCTGAATCAGCTTTGATGGGATTCAACTCGCCGAACGGAAAAGATCCAAAATTCAGTAAAACCGCTGTAGATGCTATCAACGTCATCAGGGCAAGAGCAGGAGCTGCACTGGTAAACGCGAAGTTCCTTGGCTCAGTTGAAGCGTTTTTGGGTGAAGTAAGAAGAGAGAGAGCAGTTGAGCTTTCTTTTGAAGGCCATCGTTTTAATGATCTCAGAAGATGGCGCCTGTTAATTGAGAAGCCATATACTTTGAAAAAATCTGTCGAATTTGACAGAACAGGAACATTCAACACAACAGATGCCACACAAAACAGGGTAGCCAATTTACGGGAAACTGTAATTCTGGAAAGGAAATTCTCTGAGAAACATTATTGGTTATCGCTCAAGAACGTGGATGTTAACATGTATGTAGAATTTCCGCAAAATCCCGGTTGGTAATAGCTGTTAAATATCAAAAGAGACAAAAATGAAGTCAATAAAAATAGGAATAGCACTATGCCTCACCATCGCAATGGGATCACCTGCATTGTATGCGGCAAAGGCAGCTTTCAAAATAAGTAATAAATCAAGTGCCAGGAAAAGTCAGAGCACAACAAGACCGACCATCAGACAACAGGATTCGGTTGTTTTGCAGGACGATAGAGACTCTCTTGTACAGATAGCGTTTAGAAAGGTAAAAAAAGATGATCTGCTGGGTGGAGTTTCAGTGGTCAATGTTTCCCGGTTAATGGAAAAAAATTATGCAACCTATAGCCTGGAGAACCTCGAAGCTTTGACTCCGGGTTTCCATGGAAATATTTGGGGGAACAGCAGCTATCTGGTGTTAGTAGACGGCTTTCCGAGGGATGCCAATAATGTGTTACCTACAGAGATTGATCAGATTACGGTAATGAAAGGTATTGGAGCAGTTGCCCTGTATGGAAGCCGCGCGGCCAAGGGCGTTGTTTATATTACCACGAAAAGAGGTGGAAATTACGCTCAAAAAGTAAACGTGAGAGCGAATGCCGGGGTAAATATTCCGAAAGCATATCCAGAATATCTCGGTTCTGCTGAGTACATGACATTGTACAACGAGGCCCGCAGAAACGACGGTTTGACCGATTTATACAGTACTGCAGCCATTTACAACCACGCATCGGGATCGAACCCGTTTCGGTATCCAAATATAGACTTTTACTCCTCGGAATATCTGAGGGACAGCTATAACCGTTACGATGTAACCACGGAGATATCCGGTGGAAATGAAACCGCAAGGTACTATACCAACATCGGTTATTGGTCAAATGGATCTCTGGTGAATTTTGGAGAGGCTGCTGACAATAACGGTTCCAACAGGTTTAATCTCAGAGGTAACATTGATGTAAAGCTGAACAGGATCATCAAGTTAAATGTTGATGCATCTGCCAGCTTTTACACAGGAAAAGGTGTCAATGCAGATTACTGGGGTAGCTCTGCCACCGTTCGTCCTAACAGGTTTTCGCCTTTGATTCCAATCAATATGATAGAAAATGGCGACGACCCTTCTATGGTTTATGTAAATAACAGCAACTATGTTATTGATGGGAAATACCTGTTGGGTGGCACGCAGCTGGATCAAACCAATGTTTTTGCCAGTATTTATGCAGGCGGATCCAACAAGAATATAAACCGCCAGTTTCAGTTCAACACGGGAGTAGATTTCGACCTGAATGGACTACTGCAAGGTTTATCATTTAAATCCACTTTAGCAATCGATTATCTCACATCCTTTACGCAAGCATATAACAATAATTATGCTGTTTATGAGGCTGGATGGAACAATTACGCGGGTTACGATCAAATCAGCGGACTCACAAAGTATGGCGACGACTCCAAAACTGGTGCAGAGAATATCAGCAGCAGCTATTATCGCCAGAATATAGCCTTCTCCGGGCAGTTTAACTATAACCGCACCTTTGGTAAACACCATAACGTTTCGGGGACGTTGCTCGGTTATGGTTTCCATATCGGAGAATCAGAGGTTTACCATAAGACTAATAATGCTAACCTCGGACTGCAGTTCGCTTATAATTTCGCGCAGAAATATTATGCGGATTTTAGCAGTGCATACATTTATTCTGCGAAACTGCCTGAAGGAAACAGGGCTGCTTTCTCGCCTACTTTAAGCCTGGGCTGGAGACTTAGTCAGGAAAATTTTCTTAAAGATGTTTCGGCGATCGATAACCTGAAATTCACTGCATCTGCCGGCGTGTTAAATACCGACCTGGATATATCAACGTATTATTTGTACCAGGGATATTATACTTATAACAACGCAGCCTGGTATAGCTGGAAAGATGGCCAGCTGGTTCATAGCTTTGACAGAAGAAGAGGCAATAACTTCGATATGTCATTTCCTCAAAGAAGAGAAGTGAATTTTGGTATCGAAGGGTCTTTTTTCAACAATCTGATAGAATTTAACGGAAACGCCTTCTTTAGCCAAACGAAAGGTAATATCGTACAGCCAAATTCACTTTATCCAATATATTTTTCCACAGGATGGCCGGTATATTCAGATATCCCTTATGTAAACTACGACAATGACCAGCGCAAAGGGTTTGATTTCAGCCTGAACATTAATAAAAAATTAGGTCAGGTAGGCTGGACTCTTGGATTCAATGGTACATATTACCGTACCGAGGCTAGCGTTAGAGCTTCAGACAGCCAATATGAATATGATTACCAGCGCAGGGCAGGAAGACCGCTCGACGCAATTTTCGGGCTGCGAAGTGATGGCTTCTTTATGGATGAAACAGACATAGCTAATTCTCCTGATCAGTCAACCCTGGCTTCCGGAGGAGTGAAACCAGGCGATATCAAATACAAAGATCAGAATAGCGACGGTATTGTCGATACACGGGATGAAGTTTATTTAGGAAGAGCCGGCTGGTCTGGCGCTCCGTTAACGCTGGGGGTAAATCTAACAGCCAAATGGAAAAACCTTACGTTTTTTGCTTTAGGTACAGGACGCTTTGGAGCAAAAGCTATGAAGAACACGAATAGTTATGGCAACTATTTTTGGGTAGACGGACAGGATAAATATTCTGACGTCGTCAGAGGTCGCTGGACAGAAGAAACTAAAAATGTTGCTACTTTTCCGAGGCTAACAACAGGTACGAGTGACAATAATTATCGTGATTCTGATTTCTGGCTTTTCAGTACCGACAGGTTCGACCTTGCGAAAGTGCAGGTATCCTACCAGTTTCCCGCCCGCATGTTAGGTAAGGGATTTATAAAGGAATTTGGAGCTTATGTCAATGGGTTTAACCTCCTTACAATAGCTAAAGAGAGAGATCTTCTCGAACTTAACGTAGGCTCGGCTCCTCAAACCAGATTTTATAATCTTGGCGTAAAGGCATTGTTTTAAATAAGCTTGGGTAATTTAAATTATTAAAACATGAGAAAAATATTATTAATCTGTATATCGATGGCGCTTCTGTTCAGCAGTTGCGAGGAAATGTTCGAACCTGCGATAGAGAATAACCTCGAACTCGAAAATGCATTCAAGGATGCAACGTATGCGCAGGGATTGTTGCTTAACGGATATACAAGACTCCCCACAAATTCCTATTCTTTTAATGATGTTGCCACTGATGATGCTGTAACGAACGACAGGAACAGCGGATTTCTTAGAATGGCAACAGGCCAGTGGACCGCAATGAATAATCCGGTAGATCAATGGAGAAACAGCCGGTCGGCCATTCAGTATCTAAATCAGTTTTTTGCTGTAACAGATAGTGTTGCATGGGCAATAGATCCGGTCATCAGTGAAATGTTCAACGACCGGATGAAAGGCGAAGCCTATGGTCTCAGAGCATTATTTATGTTCTATCTTCTTCAGTGCCATGGAGGAAAGGCTGCAAATGGCGAATTGCTGGGCGTTCCTTTATTGTTGCAGCATGAGACGCTAAGCTCCGATTTCAATCAGCCCAGGTCGACTTTTGATGACTGCCTCAACCAGTTGTATGCAGATCTCGATCGTGCCGAAGAATTGCTGCCCCTGGATTACTCTGACACCTCTCCTGTTCCATCAAAATACAGTAATGTAAGCGCAGACAATTACCATCGTGTCTTCGGTGCCAGTTTCATCGGACGTATAACCGGCCGGATCGCAAAAGGTATCAGGGTCAGGGCAGCATTGTTGGCGGCGAGTCCAGCCTATAATACCGGAGATGTAACCAAGTGGGAAAAAGCAGCCAATCTGGCGGCGCAGGTTATTGACCTGAAAGGCGGAATAACCAATCTGACGAATAAGGATCTGGAGTGGTATAACAACAGTACTGGTGGAATCGACGGCCTGGCCGCAGGAGCTAATCCCACTGAAATATTATGGAGGGGAAATGTAGGTACAAGCAACGACCTTGAAAGAAATCACTTCCCTCCCACTTTAAATGGCAGCGGCCGGTTAAATCCAACACAAAATCTGGTTAATGCTTTCCCGATGATCAATGGATATCCTATTTCTGATGTAGCAAACAGCGGCTATAATGCTGCCGCACCTTATGTCAATCGTGATCCGCGATTGAGGCTCTACATTCTGGTGAATGGCGCTACTGCCGGAACATCTGGTGCAACAATCAATACCGCCGAAGATGGAACGACAAATGATGGATTGAATAAAGTAGAAACATCTACCCGTACCGGTTATTATCTCAGAAAGTTATTGAGACAGGACGTTAATCTTAATCCATCATCAACTACTACTCAGAAGCATTATACTCCGCATATCAGGTATACTGAAATATATCTAACCTACGCGGAAGCTGCGAATGAAGCATGGGGGCCTGTAGGTACCGGTGGAAATGCTTATTCTGCATACAGTGTAATCAAAGCGATCCGGACCAGGGCAGGTATAGGCGTTTCAAATGGAGACCCGTATTTAGAGTCGGTTAAAAACGATAAAGATGCAATGAGACAGCTCATCCGCAACGAGAGAAGGCTGGAATTATGCTTCGAAGGTTTCCGCTTCTGGGATTTACGCAGATGGAATGCCGATCTAAATGAAACGGCAAAAGGTGTACGTATTTCTGCCGGAAACAATTCAATAATTGATGTAGAGAACAGGGCTTATCAACCTTACATGATCTACGGCCCCCTTCCCTACAGCGAAGTATTGAAATACAACAAACTCATACAAAATGCAGGATGGCAATAATAACGGTGTAACGCGAAAAGATTAAAATCATAAGAAAATGAAAAAGATATTATATACGATACTGGCGGCTTCGGTTTGCTTAAGCTCCTGCGAAAACGATGACTGGAAATTTGACGATTACGAGTTTCAGTCGGTTTATTTTGCGTATCAGGGACCGGTAAGAACAATCACCCTTGGTGAGGACGTTTTCGACACCTCGCTCGACAATCAACATAAATGCGAGATCATGGCCACAATGGGTGGAGTGTATGAGAATAAAAACGATGTAACTATTGGTATCCGGGTAGACAATTCGATCGCTGCCAATATGGAATTCAATACGGGCGGTGATATTATTGCCATGCCTTCAAATTACTATAATCTTGCCTCCGACAAAATTGTTATTTCCAAAGGGCAGATTACAGGTGGTGTACAGGTACAACTTAGCGACGCTTTCTTTGCTGACCCACTATCACTAAAGAACACTTACGTAATTCCCTTGAAAATGGCTAACGTAGTGAATGCTGATTCAATGCTGGCGGGCAAAAATTATGTACTATATGCCGTTAAATATATCAATACGTGGCACGGGAATTATCTTCGGCGAGGCAAAGACGTACAAACAGGAAAAAATGGAAATACATCTCTGAATAAAACTATTATAAGACATAAACAATACGTAGAAGCGGACGAAGTTTCTTCTGTGATTACGCGATCCTTAACTGTTGCCGAGTTTCCCGTGATCTTTAAGGATCAAAATAACCAGAATATCACCTGCAAATTACTGCTAAGTTTTGATGGCTCCGGAAATTGCACAATTACTAATGGCGATAATACCTTCACAGCTACAGGAAGCGGAAAATTTGTAAAGAAAGGAGAAAAAAACAGTTGGGGGGCGAAAGACAGGGATGCTCTTTATCTCAACTATGAGATCGATCTGGCGGACAGGCATGTTTCCTCGACTGATACATTGGTAGCGCGGGACCGCGGGGTTAAAATGGAGACTTTTACTCCTGTAAGCAAATAGTTTTAAGGTAAAAAACTGAAGAATGAAAAATCTATATAAAATAGCAATAAGCGTTGCCCTTGCTGTGGTAATGGCTTCCTGCACCAAGCATGAATTAGCCGATTTTTATGTTGACAGACCGGCAAGCTTTGCAGATCAGGAGATTATCGACGCTTATCAACCTTTAAAAGAGTACCTGAAAGGAGAAACCCTTGCTAACTTTAAATTTGGCGTAGCTCTTTCTCTCTCTGAGTATGTTAACAAAGGCGTAAAAAATCGACTGGCAAATTCCAATTTCAATGAGATTGTACTCGGCTATGAAATGAAGCACGGTGCCGTGGTTCAATCCGATGGTAAATTGGATCTGATAAATGTAAAAGCCCTGCTGGCAACAGCAAAAAGCGCGGGCATTTCGGTTTATGGGCACACGCTCTGCTGGCATGCCAACCAAAATGCCACTTATTTAAACAGTATAATTGCACCGACAGTCATTCCCGGACAAGGTCCCGCGCTGGAAGAGAACTTAATAGCAAACAGCAATTTTGAGACGGGCAATACTTCTAACTGGGGAGGCTGGGGAAACTCGTCCCAAAGAGGTATCAGCGCAAATGGCCAGGGTTATGGGGCTACAGGATACTGCATGTACATGACAAACCCCTCAGTAGTTAATCCGTGGGAGGCTCAAACGGCCTATGATTTTGGTACGCCCTTTCAAAATGGATCAACTTACAAACTTAAGTTCTATGTTAAAGGTACCGTAGCGGGTGCTGCTTCGGCGGCAATGCAGAATCCGGTAAATTATAGCGGTGATGATTTTGGGTCATTTGAAGTTACTACGGACTGGAAGCTCGTGGAACTTGAAAAGAAGACCACCACGGGTGACAGAAAGAGGTTTCTTTTTAGTTTTGGAGGATACAAAGGAACCATCTACATAGATAACATATCTCTCCAGCGCGTTAATCCTAATTCAGGCGAGATAGTAAAAACACCGGAAGAAAAGAAAACAATTATCACAGGTGCCTTAAGGCAATTTATTTCCGGCATGGTTGATACATGTAAATCCTATGTAAAGGCATGGGACGTAGTAAACGAACCCATGGATGATGGCCGTCCGGCTGAACTAAAAACAGGTTTAGGAAAGACTCTCGCCGCTGATGAATTTTATTGGCAGGATTACATGGGTAAAGACTATGCTGTAGAAGCTTTTAAAACGGCCCGGGAACATTGCAATGCCGGTGATAAATTATTCATCAACGATTATAACCTGGAGTATAGCCTGGATAAATGCCTGGGACTAATCGCTTATGTAGAATATATAGAAAGTAAAGGCGCAAAGGTGGATGGTATAGGTACGCAGATGCACATTGATATCAATAGCAACAAAGATAAAATTGCACAGATGTTTACGTTGCTGGCTGCTACCGGCAAATTAATTAAGATCTCCGAACTGGATATCGGTTTAAGCAACAACACGAAAACGGCTAACGCAACGGCCGAACAGTATGAAGCCCAGAAAGTGATGTATAAATACGTCATCGACAAATATTTCGAGATCGTTCCGGCAAACCAGCGCTACGGGATTACGATCTGGAGTCCAACAGACAGCCCTGCAAACTCGAGTTGGAGAGCAGGTGAGCCAATTGGGCTTTGGACCGAAGGGTACACCCGTAAACCCGCTTATGTTGGTGTGGCGGAGGCACTAAAGGGTAAATAGTGTTTAATTAACAATACCGGGAGGCGCATCAATAAAGCGCACCTCCCGGTATGTTAAAAACCGAATTCCTTTACCAACCAATATAAAGATTTATCAGTATGAAGATCATCAGCCAGTTTTTTTGGTTGCTCCTTCTCCTCTCTTGTTCGGGGCATCTTCTTATCGCGCAGACGCAAAATGATAGCGCTTTCGTATCCAGGGTTATCCAAAACGCTACAAATGCATACATTGAACAGCTGAATACCGAAGCACCCATCTACAATGGAAAAATGTACCGCCCCGTATTTAACCTGAATGACGGTGGACACACCTTGTTTCTGAACAACCAATACACCAAAGGTTCAATTGTATATAACCACCATGTCTATAAAGATGTAAACCTGATGTACGATATGGCAAAGGACCAACTAGTGCTGCTGAATTTGGATCAGGTAGGTGGCATTGTCGTTTGGCCGCAATATGTAGAGGCTTTTTCTTTACACCACCATACCTTCGTCAATATCAGCGCTGATTCTGCCGCACAAAAAGGCCTTGCCCACGGCTACTATGATTTGCTATATAGCGGAAAGTCAACGCTTTTGGCAAAACGGGTAAAAAGAAT
>DALYUO010000026.1:20609-21762 GCA_031981225.1 Pararcticibacter sp. | reverse complement strand
AACTGATCAAAACACGGTTAAAAGAACAGTGTCACAACAGAATAAGTATTATCTGCTAAGCGATTCGGGTTATGTCCTGATCAAGGGTAAAAAAGATCTGCTCAGGTTATTGCGCCAGACACGTAATGAAAACCTGAAATACATCAGGACGGGGCACCTAAATTTTAAAAAAGAACTGGAGAGTTCAATGATAAAATTGCTGAGTTATCACGACTCTATTCTCTGACAGCATGAAGAGCTTCTATATTCTTATAGCATTACTAACAGTATACTCTGCAAGCCTGAAGGGACAGAAACATGAACGGCATATAGAAGTACATCTGAATCATGATACGTTTGAGGCCATGGTGAGGCAGATCGAATCACAAACTTCTTATACAATTTACTATGATGCCCCCGGTTTGGATAGTTTGAAACTGACTATAGATATGAAATGCCCGGTCGTGAGTCGCGTTCTGGATACAGCTCTTTCGGGCACACATTATCGTTATGCCATCTTTGAACAGGCTATTTTTATCACGGGAGATAAACAGATAGTAACTTCCTTACCATCACAGTTTTCCGGGCAACGGTTAGCACAAATTGCTCATGAAACTGCCCGGTTCGCAGACGACCCTTCCTCAAGAAACATCGTGATCCCGACAACATTAGAAAACAAATTATACCTCATTGGCAGCAATACCAATCCCGGTAAATCTAGCGCAACCATTGCAGGGTATATCAAGAATGCGGAAACCGGAGAACCGGTGAGTGGGGTTGCAATTTTCATTAACAACCCAAGGATTGGTGCACTAACCGATATTTTTGGATTTTACTCCCTCACATTACCGAAAGGAAGGCATGAGCTAAACGTCACAGCCGTTGGCTTAAAGGATACGCGAAGGCAGGTACTGCTAAACGGCAATGGTAAATTAGATATTAGTGTATACGATCAGCCCTTTTCACTAAAGGAAGTAATGATATCCTCTGATAAAATTTCAAATATCCGGCGCACCGCAATGGGCGTTGATAAATTAGATATTAAGACAATCAAACAAGTTCCTGCCGTTTTTGGTGAAGCAGATGTGTTGAGAGTAGTACTCACCTTACCAGGTGTAAAGTCAGTAGGTGAATCAAGCACAGGATTTAATGTACGCGGAGGATCGAGTGATCA
>DALYUO010000026.1:16861-20599 GCA_031981225.1 Pararcticibacter sp. | reverse complement strand
TTTCGACGAAGCAACTATTTTTAATCCCTCGCACTTTTTTGGTTTTTTCTCAGCCATCAATACCGAAGTAATCAAAGACGTGCAACTATACAAGAGCAGTGTCCCTACTAAATATGGTGGAAGACTTTCTTCTGTTCTTGAGCTCACCGGCAGAGAAGGCAATAAAAAAGAGTTTACAGGAACCGCAGGCGTCGGACTACTCACTAGCAGGCTGAATATCGAAGGGCCGCTAATTAAAGATAAAACGTCTTTCATTCTGGGCGGCAGAACTACTTATTCAAACTGGATCCTCAGTCTTTTGCCTCATAATGCAGATTACCATGGAGCTAAAGCGAGTTTCTATGATGTCAATCTCCATCTTAGCCACCAGCAAAACGAAAAAAACAGTTTTTATGTCACAGGATATTTTAGCAATGATAAATCTAACCTGGCTACAGATACCACTTTTCAATACAGCAATCAAAATTTTGCATTAAGCTGGAAACATACACTTAACAATAAGCTATATGGCGTTTTGTCTGGCGGATATGACCAATATAGCTACGACAACTATAGTAACTACAAAGACGATGTTGATTACCGGTTAAAGTTCAGCATAGCACAGACACATTTAAAAACGAATTTTAATTATTATCCAAATGCCCGGTGGAATATATCTTTTGGGGCAGGTACTATCTATTACAAAAACAAGCCAGGGTCGTTGGAACCCTATAGTGACCTTTCTTTAGTGATAGCCGATATACTACCACAGGAGCAAGCTCTTGAAAGCGCGGTTTTCACGGAACATCAGTATGATTTATCGGGAGCTGTCAGGGTGAATGCAGGACTGCGTTATTCCCTTTACAACTACCTGGGGCCTGTGTCGGTAAATAAGTACACAGAAAACTTAACCAGAAACGACGCCAATATAGAGTCAGTCGATCATTATAAAAGTGGGAAGATCGTAAAAACCTATTGTGGCCCCGAATACCGGCTGGGAGTAAGGATCGCGTTAAGCCCTGATCTTTCAATAAAGGCCAGTTACAATACTCAGAGGCAATATATCCACATGCTCTCCAATACAACGTCTCTCTCCCCTACTGATGTATGGAAACTCAGTGACTGGAATATCACGCCACAACTTGGCAGGCAGTTCTCTATGGGTCTCTACAAAAACTTCCTGTCCAACACTATCGAAACATCGGTAGAGGGGTATTATAAAAAAATAGAGGATTTTTTGGATTATAAAAGCGGCGCTGTGCTGATCCTTAATCATAAGATAGAACAGGATGTTTTGCCTACACAAGGCAAAGCCTATGGCATGGAAGTCCTGATAAAGAAACTTTCGGGCAAACTAAACGGTTGGTTAAGCTATACTTATTCACGCACATTATTAAAGACTGCAGATTCAAATGGCATCAATTCAATCAACGGAGGCGTATACTATCCTGCAAACTACGATAAACCCCATGATTTCACCCTGACAGGAAACTATCGTTTTTCTCATCGGGTGAGCTTTTCTTTGAATCTAACCTACAGTACAGGAAGACCTATTACACTTCCGGTAGGGAAATATTACTATGCAGGAGGGCAAAGATTGCTGTATTCTGAGCGGAATCAGTACCGGATACCGGATTACTTTCGCTCAGATATTTCACTGAATGTTTTGGGTAACCACAAAAAAAAGCAATTTGCCCATAACTCATGGACGTTGGGGATATATAACCTTACAGGAAGAAAAAATGTATTCTCAACTTATTTTGCCAGCGAAAATAAGATCATCAACGGTTATCAGCTCTCGATTTTCGGCACGGCCATTCCTTTTATAAACTATAATATCCGCATCAAATGAGTAAGCTCGTGAATAAACCGGCCATCTTTTTGCTGTTCATTATTTTGTTGATTGCTGCTTGTAAAGATCCCTTTACGCCGCGCGTGGAAGCCCAATACAAGAACCTGCTGGTTGTTGAAGGCTTTATAAATATTGGAGGCCAAACCACCATCCAACTTAGTCGCACAGGAGATCTTAATGACTGGCAGTCTCTTATTCCTGAAAAAGATGCACAGGTGACTATAGAAGGAGAACATGGAACACATTTAAGCGGCACTTCCGATTCGAATGGCAAATGCGTTCTGTCAACTCTGGACCTTGATTTATCTGAACGTTACCTTTTGAAAATCATCACTAACGGAAAGACATATCAGACAAACTATCTGGAGAACAAAAAAAGCCCTGAAATAGACAGTATCAGTTTCAGGGTAGAAAACAAAGGTTTCCAGATTTTTGTAAACACCCACGATGATGCTAACCAGACCAGGTATTACAATTGGGATTATACCGAAACCTGGGAAATCCGTTCGGCCTTCCCTTCGTCCGTTGAATACAAGAGCGGAAAAGTAGTGCCCAGGGATCCAAATGTCAATATCCAGTATTGCTGGGCTTCAAACCGCTCTTCAGCCATCCTCTTAGGGAGCTCTGAACGTCTTAAGGAAGACAGGCTTACAATGATCCCTATCAATCATGTACCGGGCAATTCTGTCAAAGTGGTTTATATGTATAGTATTCTGGCGACTCAATATGGATTGACCCGCGAAGCCTATCAGTATTTAGAAATTATGAAGAAGAATACAGAACAGATCGGGACAATTTTTGACGCCCAGCCTTCTGAGATAAAGGGGAATGTTATCTGCCTTTCGGATCCGGAAGAACAGGTTTTAGGATGGATAAGTGCCGGAACAGTTGCAAAAAAAAGGCTTTTTATTAGTTACAAAGATAAACCCGCGCGCGGAGCCAGCGAAGATTGGATGTATATTCAACGATGTGAGCCTTTTGTAAGTCCTAAAGACAGTTTGCTTTACTATCTCAATGCACGTAACCTGATCATTTCTGAAAACGTTTTTCCGCAACCGGGTGGTAACGTCTGGATCAATTACACGATGGCGCGGGAAGAGTGCATCGATTGTCGTCTGCGGGGCTCGAATTTGAAACCGGATTATTGGCCTGAATAAAACTTCACAATGAAAAATATCACCGCTTTCTTTCTTCTGCTGAATGTCTGGTGGGCAGGCTTGTGTATTGCCCAGGATGTCAGTAAAATTGAAACAAAGTTTGACACCTACCTCCGGAATAACCTCCAGGAAAAGCTCTATATGCACACCGATAAAAGTTCATACCTGGCAGGAGAAAGGATTTGGTTTAAAGTATATTATGTCGAAGCATATACCAACCGGCGAGTGGAATTAAGCAAGGTTGCTTATATAGAAGTCCTGGATAATATCAACAAACCGGTCCTTCAATCAAAGATAGCATTAAATGGAGATGGCGAAGGCTCGCTATATATTCCGGTCGATCTATCTTCTGGGCTGTATACGATAAGATGCTATACAAACTGGATGAAAAACTTTGATCCTGATTATTATTTTCATAAAACTATAGCCGTATACAACACATTAAAGGAAGAACCTTCTTTGGTGCACGAAATAAAAACTGAAAACTCCAGGCACATACAATTCTTTCCGGAAGGCGGAAATTTAGTAGCAGGCTTAACGAGCAAAGTTGCCTTCAGGGCAGTAGACAGCCAGGGAGAAAGCTTCAATTTTGAAGGGGTAGTGGTCAATACCCAAAACGACACGGTGTTAAAATTCCGGCCATCGGGTGCAGGATTAGGCAGTTTCTATTTTAAACCTGAAAGCCGCGAAACATATACTGTACGGGTCAAACCAGTCGGAGAACAGGGTTTTAATGCTCCTTTGCCCCTG
>DALYUO010000026.1:14161-16851 GCA_031981225.1 Pararcticibacter sp. | reverse complement strand
ACACCCGGGAAGTTTACACTTTTCGTTCACTGCGGACAAAAAACAGTTTTGATAGATTCGCTTGATCCTGCAGCTCAGCGAAAAGACTTTCAGGTTCCTTTGAATCTTTTAGGAGACGGAATTTCTCACTTTACTTTATTTAGTGCTAACGGCGAAGCGCTTTGTGAACGTTTATATTTTAAAAAGCCTCAAAATTCACTGAATCTTAAGATAGATACAGACAAACCTGTCTATTCTCCGCGGGACAAGGTTCACCTTTCAATAAGCAGAACGTTCCATGGTGAACCTGTCAAAGGAAATTTCTCGATATCCGTTTACAGCGCCGATTCCCTCTTTACATCAGATGAAGATATTGCAGTTAATCTCTGGCTCACCTCTGAGCTAAAAGGAAACATTGAGAATGCAGCCTGGTATTTCAACAGTGCACCTGCAGATGCTACCGACCTCTTAATGTTGACTCACGGATGGCGACGCTTTAAATGGGAGGATGTACTAAAAGAAAAAAACACACCGGTAACTTACCAGCCTGAAGTGGATTGCCATATTATAAGTGGACATGTAGTGAATGCCACTTCATCAGGCAAACTAAGCAATCGAATTGGCTTCCTTTCTATCCCCGGTGTGCATGGTAAGTTTTACACGGCTTCATCGAATAAAGACGGTGACATCCATTTTTACACCCCCGACTTCTATGGGGGCAATGAGATTATTACACAACCCGATCTCCGTAACGATAGTTTAGCCGCAATCGAAATCAGCTCCCCTTATTCAAGCCGGTTTGCGACTAAAAGAGTCATAAAACACGCTCTGTCTCCCAACACGAAGAACTTACTCAAGAGAAGTGTAGCGATGCAGGTCAATAACATATGGTATCCCCAATATTTGAATAGCAAAGTCATGACAAACGTCTACTCCCCTTCCTTTTACGTCCATCCTGAAAAGGTTTACCTATTGGACAGTTACGTTAGGTTTACCACTATGGAAGAGGTGTTACGTGAGTATGTACCGGAAATAAACGTAACCATACGCAAGAACAGCTATCATCTGAGAATGCTCGATTCTGAGACCGGGAAATATCATGAGAACGCGCCTCTTGTATTGATAGATGGCGTCCCGATATTTGATGAGGAAAATTCGGTGATCAGGATAGATCCACTGAAAATACAACGCCTGGAAATCGTCACGAGCGCCTATCAATATGGCAAAAGCACCTTTCCAGGCATACTAAGCCTCCATAGTTACAGAGGGGAACTTGCCGGTTATACATTACCATCCCGTGCGCTGGCATATGATTACGAAGGACTTCAGCAGAAAAGAGAATTTTATTCTCCTATGTATGAAAGAGACAGTGCAGTACTTTCCCGTACTCCCGACTACAGAACAACCTTATTTTGGAGTGCAGACAATAAAATCAGCAGCGCCGGAACATCAGAATTGAGTTTCTTCACTTCCGACTTACCCGGAAAATATATTATTGAAATACAGGCTTTATCTGACGACGGCAAAGCCGGTACGGCGAGGGCTGTTATAAATATTGTAAAAAAAGTAATTTTAAATACTAAATTCTTTAAATGATAAAAGACAAACTGGAACTTAAAACAGATAAACGAGCTTTAATAAATATTGTAATTATGAAATTTAACAAACTCAATACCATAAAGAAACCTTTTCTTTTAGTTATACTCTGGTTAAATGCCATCCAGTTACCCGCTCAGCAGTATCAAAAAACAGATAAGGGAATAAAAATACAATTGGCAGAAAATGTCATCGAAGTGCAATTCTATACACCTTCAATAGTCAGGGTAATTAAGTATCCGGCGAATAAATCTTTCAGTAAAGAAAGCCTTTCGGTAATTAAAGAGCCTCAAAAGGTTACACTGACAGTTAGAAATGAAGGAAATAATATTTCACTAAAAAGTAACAAATTAACGATTACGATTAACAAGAATACAAGTGAAATAAAATACCTGGCAAACTCAGGACTCCCCTTGCTTCAGGAAAAACCGGAGGGTGCTAGCTTCTCCCCTTTCAACGACGCAGGGAATCAGACATTCAGTGTTTCCCAGTCTTTCATGCTTGATAAAGACGAAGCTATATATGGTTTGGGCCAGATGCAACAGGGGCGGATGATACAACGCAATTTCTCAGTAAACATGGTTCAGGGCAATACAGACGACTATATCCCCTTTTTCCAGTCAGTAAAAGGATATGGCCTGTTCTGGGATAATTATTCACCCACAAAATTTTCCGATGATCTTCAAAGCACCTCTTTCAGTTCGGAAGTGGGCGATGGCATAGATTATTATTTCATCTATGGGGATAATGCCGACGGAGTAATTGCAGGGATGCGGCATCTTACCGGCAAGGCTCCTATGTTGCCTTTATGGACGTATGGCTTCTGGCAAAGTAAAGAACGATATAAGAGTCAGAACGAATTGGTAGACGTCGTAAAAAAATACCGGGAGCTTGGAGTACCGCTTGATGGCATTATACAGGACTGGCAATACTGGGGCAATAATTATCTATGGAATGCTACTGAATTCCTGAATCCTGAATTTTACAATCCACAAAAAATGGTAGACGATGTTCACGGGCTAAACGCGCACATGATCATTTCTATCTGGAATTCTTTCGGCCCAAATACAAAACCTTATCACGAAATGGAAAAGAAAGGCATGCTCCTGGATATT
>DALYUO010000026.1:13656-14127 GCA_031981225.1 Pararcticibacter sp. | reverse complement strand
GCGAGAAGTGGCCGCCAAACATGGATTATCCCTCCGGCGTCCGTGTTTACGATGCCTACAATCCCGAGGCCCGTGATATTTTCTGGAAAAATCTCAATAAAGGTATTTTCTCATTGGGTATGGACGGCTGGTGGATTGACTCTTCGGAACCAGATCACCTACAGCAAAAGCCCTCCGATTTCGACAACAAAACATCTTTAGGCTCCTTCAGAAAAGTGCGCAATGCCTTTCCCTTAATGACCGTAGGCGGCGTATCCACGAATCAAAGAAAAACGTCTTCAGACAAACGCGTATTCATTTTAACTCGCTCTGCTTTTGCCGGGCAACAGCGATACGGAGCCAATACCTGGTCAGGAGACACTCAGGCATCCTGGCAGACCCTTAGAAACCAGATTTCTGCCGGTCTGAATTTTTCGCTCTGCGGTATTCCAAACTGGAATAGCGATATCGGAGGATTCTTCCTTAGTAACT
>DALYUO010000026.1:8732-13646 GCA_031981225.1 Pararcticibacter sp. | reverse complement strand
ATAGAAGAAAAGTTGCCGACCCGGAATACAGGGAGCTATACGCGCGATGGATACAATTCGGCACCTTCTGCCCCATGATGCGTTCTCATGGCGCTGATGCTCCAAGGGAAATTTATCAGTTCGGAAAAAAGGGCGATAAGGTATATGATGCTATTGAAAAGTTTATTAAACTTCGCTATAGACTTCTACCCTATATCTACTCTGCATCATGGGATGTAACCACTAATAACTCGAGCTTTATGCGTGCGCTTGTCATGGACTTTCCAAACGACAAAAAAGCACTTAACATCAATGATGAGTACATGTTCGGAAAATCATTATTAGTAAGTCCTGTGTGTGTTCCAATGTACATAAAAGAAAGAAAAACGGGGGATGAAACTATTATGGACGAAGATTTCAGCTCTGTAAAAAGTAAAGACACTTACCTTCCTCAAAACACAGTTTGGTACGACTTCTGGACTAATGAGAGAATGAACGGCGGAGCTATTGTTAAAAAAGAAACCCCGCTTGATGTCATCCCGGTTTACGTCAAAGCCGGTTCGATAATACCTATTGGGCCTGAAGTTCAGTATGCCACCGAAAAAAGATGGGACAGCCTTCAACTCCGGGTATATCCGGGAGCCGACGGCTCGTTTGTACTTTATGAGGACGAGTTCGATAACTATAATTATGAAAAGGGAGCATACACAGAAATACCCGTCGGATGGGATGACCGTTCTGCCACCCTAACTATAGGAGCAAGAAAAGGAAAGTACATCGGCATGATCTCAAACAGAACTTTTTCTATCATACTTCCTGATGGAAAAAAGAAAACCGTTTCCTATTCAGGAAAAAAAGTCGCTGTGAAATTCAAGTAACAGATACCTAATGCACTCTTAAGTAAACGAATGATCGTATATGAGACTAACTAAAATTATAGCATGCATCTTTACAGTAATATCAGGAAACAGCACATTAAAGGCTCAAAACCCTGTCATACAAACACACTACACGCCCGACCCTGCTCCTATGGTGTATAAAGATAAAGTTTATGTTTATACAGGTGACGATATCCCAGGTTATGACTTTTATTACATGACAAAGTGGAGAGTATTCTCTTCATCGGATATGGTGAACTGGACGGATCACGGTTCGCCGATATCTCTCGAGTCGTTTTCGTGGGCCAGGGATCGTGCGTGGGCTGCTCAATGTATTGAACGGAATGGTAAATTCTACTGGTACATCTGTGCCCAGACCGTTCAGAACAACATGGCGCTTGGTGTTGCGGTGGCAGACAGTCCGATAGGTCCGTTTAAAGATGCCCTCGGCAAACCCTTAGTAACAACGGGCAGCTGGTCTAATATAGACCCAACTGTTTTCATTGATGACGACGGGCAGGCTTATCTGTATTGGGGAAATGGCAGCCTCTACTATGTAAAACTCAACGAGGATATGATTTCCTGGACCGGAGACATTGTTGAAGTACCGCAGTCAGCCGAATCTTTCGGAGGAGTAAGACAGAAACGTAGCCCCGACAGCAAAGAAAACCCACAGGTTAAGGATGTATACGTCGAAGGCCCCTGGTTCTATAAAAGGGCCGGTAAATATTACCAAATGTTTGCCGGAATGAGCAAAGGAGGGGAAAGCTTATCCTACGCGATGAGTGACAGTCCAACCGGACCATGGAAATACCATGGCAAAATCATGTCAGAACAGCCTACCAATAGTTTTACAAATCACGGAGGCATCATCGACTTTAAGGGAAACTCCTATTTATTCTACCATACGGGGTTGCTTCCAGGTGGCGGAAGTTACGGACGTGCCACATCCATAGAAGCGTTTAAGTACAAACCTGACGGAACCATCCCTCTGATTTCTATGACCAAAGATGGTGTCGGCGCGGTTGGACTACCCGATGCTTATAAACGCATAGAGGCCGAAACCATAGCATGGGCAGAAAAATGCAAAACAACCCAAAGCGACAAAGGAAACATTTTCGTTTCTGAAATCCGTACTGGCGGACATATAAAAGTACGCTCTGTAAATTTCGGGTTGACTTCTCCTAAAGCCTTTACTGCGTCTTTGGCTTCGGGACTTGACGGCGGTGTTCTCGATGTGCATATTGACAGTCTGAAAGGCGCTAAAATCGCATCTATTAACGTACCCCGAACGGGCGGCTGGCAATCATGGAAAACCTTTTCTCAAAAAGTAAACGAAAACATTACAGGAGTGCATGATCTTTATTTTGTGTTCAAGGGCCAGAATATTACTGCAGGCAGGGAACTCTTCAATTTTGACTACTGGGAGTTTGTACATTAGTACTAAGCCATAATAAAGATCGCCTGGTCCGCTTCATGTGCCCAGGGATCTTTACTTCTCCGTTTCTCTAAACCAACGGGACTGATTCTAGACATTTTGGATAGATTTTTAGCCATTTATATACTTCATCTTCATACGCTCCGCCGTTATTTGTAGTCAATGAGAGTGCCTCCGGCGCTTATCATTGAATACATAACCTATTACATATACCTAAAAAAATTTACCATGAAATCCAAACTAATTACAGTCAGCCGTAACAAAACAAGTCATCTTCCTGCCCCCCCTTCCTGCTAACAGGCGGGCGCGCTGAATAAAGCAACGCATACCTTGGATATGCTTGTGAAGGGAAACCTGCCAAAAGCTACTAATTACATCTAAATACATGATTATGCGAAAACTAAAACCTGGCTCAGGAGCGATCCTGACGTTTTTTGTGGCAGTCTTGCCATTGCTATCCCCAGGCAGACTAAAGGCACAGGGGAATGAAATTACCGTGAGCGGAACAATACGTGATTCTTCGGGAGTGCTCCCCGGAGTGAGTATTAAAATTAAAGGCACCTCAAAAGGAACTGCCTCCAATCAGGAAGGACGGTACCAGATTAACGCACCGGCAACCGCAACACTAGAATTTATAAGCATCGGATTTTCGCGGCTCGAAATTCCCGTAAAAGGGAGAACGGTTATTGACGTCGTGATGAAGGCCGACGAAAAAACACTGGAAGAAGTCGTTGTTATCGGCTATGGAACTCAAAAGAAGGTCGACCTCTCCTCCTCTATCGCTACCGTCGAAACAAAAGACTTGTTAAAGGTCCCTGGAGGCTTTCAGGCTATCATGCAGAGTTCTGTACCGGGGGTTCAGGTAAACGCGGGTACCATCAGGATCCGGGGAGTAGGCTCCATTAATAACACCGACCCTTTGTATGTTGTAGATGGAATGATAGGAGGCGCGATTCCTGACGACAACAACATCGCCAGCATCCAGATACTGAAAGATGCAGCCTCTAGTGCAATCTATGGTTCACGTGGAGCAAACGGCGTTATCCTGATCACGACCAAACGCGGAGCTACAGGACCTGTTAAAATCGATTATTTCGGCTTTGGTGGCACCAAATCCATCTCGAACAACGTGGAAACACTTAATGGCCAGCAACTGGCGGAGCTGATCAATGAGGAAATGTATAATCAGAATCCCGCCCGGACTGATTATCTTCCGGCACTGTCAGATCCGGCATCAATAGGCCAGGGATACGATATGGTGGATGCTCTCCTCCGTACAGGCTCCTATCAGAAACATAATCTTTCTATAAGCGGTGGTGCCCAGAATGCGACATTCCGTATCAATGGCATTTATTCAACTGATAAGCCCATTCTGGTTCGGGATAACTCAAAGACCTACGCCACACAGTTTATCTCCGATTTTACTAAAGGAAAGCTAAAGGTTGGCGAAACCGTTTTGCTCAACTTTAACAGCCGCACCTGGAGTGATAAGAACCTGATTGATGCCCAGAGATGGTCCTCCACACTGCCCCTTTACGATCCCAACAGCACCACAGGCTTCGCCGGAGCGGGCAACGGAACAGACGTTGCGAGTGCCCTCGCAAACGCTTATCTCAATGAAAACAATAACGAAACTTTCTTTGCAAACGGAAATATATGGGCATCTTATGAATTTATTCCCGGATTGAAGTATAAGTTTAACTTAGGACTGGATATCAACAGGTTCCGGGGGCAGGGCTATATTTCAGCCTACTCAGTTGGTCAGTATCAAAACCACGATCCGGATGAACTGAATAACAGGTGGCTCTTTGAGCACACTCTGTCGTATGATAAAAGTATAGGGAAACACAGTTTCAGTGCCCTGGCAGGGATCACCTCTGAAGAATCAAGATATAAAGCTATGAATGCCGGGGCAAGAGCGCTTCCCAGCCAGGACGTGTTAATTCTCGGATTGACCACTATGTCTTCCTCCAAAGTCGTGGGATCAGGCCTCGGCCAGTTTGCCATGTATTCGATGCTCGGACGCCTCAATTATAGCTATGAAAGCAAATATCTGTTAACGTTCAACTTCCGCCGTGACGGATCAGCCAACTTCAGTAAGGCCTACCGGTATGGAAACTTCCCTTCCATTTCAGCAGGATGGAGGATCAGCCAGGAGAAATTCATGAAGAACGTTTCCTTCATCGATGATTTGAAACTCAGGGGCAGTTATGGGCTGCTCGGAAATTCAGACATCGCACAGTATCAATATCAGCGGACCGTCAGTTTCGACCATGTATGGTATTACCTCAATGATGTAATGGTCACCGGGGCACTTCCGCTCACTCCTTCCAATCCAAATGTAAAATGGGAGAGCCAGTACTCAACAGATCTGGGTTTAGATCTGTCAATGTTCCGCAACAAACTGTCATTCACTCTCGACTACTACAATAAGAAGACTGAAGATATGCTGGTCAACGTACCAATATCTTATGTGGCAGGCTATGTCGATAACTTCCCTGTATTAAATGCAGGAAATATCAGGAACCGCGGATGGGACTTTATTGCAACTTACCGGAATTCCGCGAGAAAATTCAATTACTCGGCCTCCGCAAATTTGTCATTGGTGAAGAATGAAGT
>DALYUO010000026.1:0-8722 GCA_031981225.1 Pararcticibacter sp. | reverse complement strand
TGAGATACTTTTTGGTGCGGTAAACCCGGGCGGCGAAAATGTCACCAGAACTGCAGTAGGGCGGTCTATCGGCGAGTTCTGGGGATACGTAACTAATGGCCTCTATACAACGCCAGAACAGCTGCAGCAGGACAAAGCATTTGCCCCCAAAGCAGGTTTGGGTGATATCCGGTTTAAAGATCTGAATGGAGATAATGTATTAAATGACAAGGACAAGGCATTTATTGGCAGCCCTATCCCCGACTTCAGTTATGGCTTTAACATTGATGCCAGCTACGCAGCGAGATTCGGCACTCTGGACTTTTCAATGATCTGGCAGGGAGTCCAGGGCAACGAAATTTATAATAACAGCAAGTACTGGGGTGAAGGGATGTACCACTATTACAATAACTTCGCCACTACCCTCAACCGCTACAGAGCTGAAGAACTCGTCTTCACGAATCCCGTTTCAGGTGCGAAAACGGTTTATCCCCGCAACGTTAATACCGACATGCCAAGGGCAATCCTTGGCGACCCGAATCAAAACCTGCGGGCATCAAGCCGTTTCATTGAAGATGGTTCTTATTTAAGGCTCAAAACCGTGAACCTGGGATATACCTTTCCGGAGCATGTTACAAAGAGACTTAAAGTGGATCGCTTACGCATATACATCGGCGCCAAAAACCTGCTGACATTTACTGACTACTCCGGTTACGACCCTGAAGTAGGATCAGATGAGACACGGTATAACCTTGCCCGCGGTATTGATGCGCAAAGGCCCTGGGGACGAACCTTCCCCAATTCAAGAGAATTCTTTTTAGGAGCACAGTTCACATTATAATATTTTGAGATGAAGAAGCTGATAAAAACCAGAAATATACTTTTACTTACCCTGGCTCTTTCTGCAGGATGTAAGCCCAACCTGGACCTGCAGAACCCCCAGGAACTTTCTACGGATACGTATTACCTGACAGCCGATCAATTAGAGACCACTGTCATACCCGCTTACCAGGCTTTGATCGGCAGGGTGCAGGGCGGATATGCCCGCTCTTTGTACTATGAGCTCCTGGCTCCCGGCGACGACTTTAACCACACGTTTAAATGGGAACCGATGTATCAGGATACATACAACACACCTGCCAGCGACGGCATGGCGTCAGGCACCTGGAAAGATCTTTGGAATGGTGTTTCCGCCTCCAACCTGGCGATTGATAAGATAACAAATTTCACAGGTCAGATTGACGAACAGCGCCGCAACAGGCTGCTCGGTGAAGCACATTTTCTAAGAGCAATGCATTATATGCATCTTGTGTGCTTATTTGGAGAAACAGTTCCTCTCGTTGAAAAACCAGTTAGCTCCGATGCCGACTATTATCCCACTAATTCGGAAAAGGGACAGGTATACGCTCTTATCGTGAGCGATTTTCAGAAAGCAGCAGAGCTGTTGCCTCTGCGAAGCGTCTTGTATGCCAATGCGGCCCAAAAAGGGCGGGCTACAAAAGGAGCTGCGCAGGCTTACCTCGCAAAAGCTTATCTGTATCGTCCGATTCTCGAAAGCGGCCAGAAAGCTGAATTTGAAAAGGCCGAAGCAGAGCTAAAGAAAGTAATTGAAAGCAAGGAGTACAGACTTGTCGATTACTTTAAAGACAACTTCGCGGAGTCCACTGAAAACAACGCCGAATCCGTTTTCGAAATACAGATGCATAATGGCCCGGGCTGGCTTGGAGACGATATATCATCTTCATGGCGCTGGCAGGAAATCGGTATGTTTGACGGTACCGGCGGCTCCTGGTGGAACCTGGCACCTAACAAGAAAACTCATGACGAGTTCGAACCGGGAGACCCGCGTAAGTATATGACACTTTGGTGCGAAAACGGGGCTAAACATACCCAGGTGGATGGTAAGGTCACAAGCTATCCGGACTGGATGAATAACCTGGCCACCAATAAAGATCTGTACGGCACCCGGAAATACTGCCCTGATGTTCAGGTTGCCGACTTCGACAATGGCATCAATGACCGCCTGCTCCGTTACGCAGATGTATACTTAATGTATGCAGAATGCCTGAATGAAAAAGGAGACATTACGGGGGCAAAGTTTTACATCAACGAGGTGAGAAAACGTGCAAACAACATCGTACCATCAGAACAACCTCATTTATGGTACCAGCATTCCCGCGGGACCATTCCGGATGTTGATGGCCTGCTGGCAAAAGACACCACTATCAATGGTGTAAGGCTGAATAACATCAAAAACGTCATCGCTCATGAACGATATGTAGAATTCACAGGTGAATATCTCCGATACTTTGACCTGCTTCGCTGGGGAAGCGCCGATCCGAAATGGCTCGAGCCACTAAAACAACTGGGCTGGACTGAACGCGCTACTTACTATCCATTTCCACAGGCAGAACTCGATAACAATAAAAACCTGAGAGGAAATGCGATGAACAATTAACATTCCCCGAACGGATAAAAAAGCCTTGCAGGATACTTCTATATAAGCAACTAAGTATCCCGCAAGGCTTTTCCTTTCCCGCCGGAAGCGAAGCCCGGCAAACTAGTTTCTTTTCACTTGTATTCTGGCTCCATTATAAATTACCCTCTCTTTCCTTACTGGAAAACTATCTCCTTTTCCCGCCGACGGGCTAACCCAGACAACATCAAAAACATATCTCCCCGGGGCTCCGGGATAGCCCCCTTTCATCGCATCTATCGTCAGGGTATTCTTCTGCTCGTTCCAGGTAAAAGGAATAAGCCTGTATTTTCCCTTTTCATAATTGTAATTATCGCCTTCATCCGCATAAAGCGTAAATTTCCCGTTAGCACCCCTGTAAACTCTTATCTCCAGTGAATCCATTGCCTTCACCGTGGCATACTGCGTCACCTTTCCAAGAGGCAAGATCGAACCGGCTTTCACAAAAAGGGGAATCTGATCTGCCGGAGTATTTGCTTTAACGGTCTGTCCGCCCTTCAGCCGTGATCCTGTCCAGAAGTCATACCAATCATTACCTCCGGGCAAATAAACGGAACTCTCTTTTATTCCTGCTTCTGTAACCGGGGCCACAAGGAAAGCACTCCCAAACATGTATTCATAGGACTGAGCCAAAGCCCTGGAATCATTGCTGAAATCCATTACAAGAGGACGCATGATCGTACTGCCACTACTCGATATCTGCCACCCTTCCGAATAGATATAAGGCAACAGCCTGTACCGAAGATTCAGCATTTTTCGCATATTCGACTCAACCCTTTCTCCATACTTCCAGGGCTCTGTTTCTGTCTGATAACCGTGTATCCGAAAAATCGGATTAAAAGCCCCCCACTGAAACCATCTGGTAAGAATTTCATGATACTTTTCATCAGTGTACTGGGTTGCTCCCGGACGGAAAAACCCACCAATATCTGTAGTCCAGAACGGCATACCGGTAAGCGAAAAATTAAGTCCGGCTTTAATCTGCCTTCTGAAAGTGTCCCAGTTCCAGCCTATATCACCCGACCAGTTGATCGTCCCGAAACGCTGCTGCCCGGCAAAAGCTGAACGTGTGAGGATAGTCACCCGCTTCTGATCATTCGTAGCCCTTTGTCCCTCATACACAGCCTTACTTACAAAAAGCGGGTACGTCAGCCTGTAAAACTCACCGGGACCAAACGAGGTTTGCTTTCCCGCGAGTGCGTCATTTTCCGGTTCTGTAGCATCCATCCACCAGGAATCAACGCCTAAGCTAAAAAGATTTTTGTTCAGCGCATTCCAGTGTGTCTTTTGAGTTGCAGGATTAAAGATATCAATCCATGGACTATTCGGGATGTAGAGGTTTTCAGATATGTAGTCCTTCGCTACCTCCGATTTCTTATCCAGGTTTTCCCATACAGAAATCGAAAAACGGGCGTTCAGGTCGTGCAGTTGCCTGATAAATCCGGCCGGATCGGGATAATTAGTTGTGTCAAATTGTGGCACTCCCCAGCCGTGCTTCCCCCAGTATTGCCAGTCCTGCACGATCACATCTACCGGCAATTGTCTTTTTCTGAACTCTTCAACCGTACTAACCAAATGCTTACCCGAGGTATAGCGTTCCCGGCACTGCCAAAAGCCGTAAGCCCATAAAGGCAGCATCGGCACATTTCCCGACAGGTTACGGTAAGCGGCAATCACCTCGTCGGCATTCTTTCCATGAAAAACGACATAATCGAGAGAGCGGGCGTTGGGCGACCGGAAAATAGTCTCATTATCCGTCATTTTCCAGGACAATACCGGTTTATTAGAGGCCCGGCAAACAACCTGCACCGTGTGCTCTCCCGCCTTCAGATGAGTGAGCGTCCCGGCAGCAGGAGGCAGCCACAGGTTAGACTGATCAATGCAGCTGACTCCGTCAATAATCAGCAGATGACGGCTGTCCATATCTCCCAGGTCGAGCATAAAAGAATACTCGCCATCCCTTTCGGCTTTAAACTTTCCGGTATATAACGATTGTTGTTGCGATACCCGTTGTGTTCCGGAAGTAGTGGTTACTTCAGCCTCCTTATTTTCACCTGTTGCATTACTCTGTTTCTCAAGTGGCACAATATTATCCGCAGGGTTGAAATAAGTGAGACCATATTGATGCCAAAGGATCCCATAACCTTTGCTGGAATACAAAAATGGAATAGCAATCTGACTATTCACCTGGATCAGTTTCCGGCTTATATTGCGGAGGTTAAACTGGCCGTCCTGGAACTGGCCAAGCCCAAAGACGTGTTCATCGGCTGGAGAAATAAACCGCTGCTCTGCCACCAGGCAAGGCTCCCCTGCTACTGACGATTCGGTAAGCTTTCTACCTCCCGCCTTCTCACTCAGAAATATCTTTCCTCGAGCATCCCTGTAGTCGATCGTACCGCTCCTTTTGTCAAAAAACACTGACATGTCCTTTAGCTTGAGAACAAGCTTTGAACCAGCTTCATTAACGCTGAATGCGGGAGGAGAAACCTTCTCAGTAAAGATCAGCTCCCGTTCCTCCTTCAATTGCCCCTTATGCCACTGGACTCTCACCGCCCTGTCCGACAAAGGAATAATATCCATCACCCCATCAGTCAGACTGACCGACAAGCGGTCCGTCTGTAAGCGATGTCCTGTATAAGATTGCGCCGCCCCTATCGTAGGCATTAGCAGCAAAAAAAGGAAAACTCTATTCATACTCTGAGTAATTCACACTTGCTTTTGATGTGCAGCAATGTAATTTCTACGTTTACAATACGGTAACTTCCGCCTTTTTCAGGTCACGGTCGTCAGAACTGTTTCCGTATAAAATTTCATAGTCACCCGGGGTGACCTCCATCCTGAGTTTCTCCTCATTATAAAACTCAAAAGCAGAATAAGGGAGTTCAACCGTTTCATTGGCACTCCTCCCGGCAGCAAGGCTCACTCTTTTAAATCCCCTGAGAGTCTTCAGAGGTCCGCCCTTATCGTTTACCTTCCTCACATATACCTGCAGTATTTCAGTTCCACTAAGCTTTCCGGTGTTTTTTACAGGCAGGTTCAGAGTAACAGCCTCTCCTTTTTCTATTTTTAGTTTACTAACATGCGTATTACCGATCGAGAAGGTAGTGTAGCTAAGCCCGTATCCAAAAGGGAAAAGCGGATCAGACATAAACCGGTACGTACGGCCTTTCATAGAATAGTCTTCAAATCCGGCAAGCTGAGAAGTACTTTTGTAAAAAGTAACAGGAAGCTTTCCTGAAGGATTATAGTCACCAAATAACACGTCGGCAACAGCCTGTCCGCCCGACTCTCCTCCATACCAGGCCTGAAGAATGGCATCGCATGACTGGGTCTCCGGAACAAGCGCCAGAGGTGAACCTGAGCAATTCACAAAAACAACTTTCTTCCCGGCCGCCTTCAGAGCCTTTAAACAATTTCGCTGCACTTCAGGCAACTCTATATCCGTGCGGTCACCTCCCTTAAAACCAGGGTAAGATACCGGCATCTCTTCTCCTTCAAGAAGTGTAGACAGCCCACCCACAAACACAACCTCATCTATTCCTTTCAGTTTATTGATCAAGCCTGTAAAATCAACATCCAGCTCCTTCCCAAAATCAAACTCCAGGTTTGCCTGCCAGTTATTCAGTTGGGCATAGCGGATTTCAATTGCATACTTTTGTCCCTTCTCCACTTTATAGGGAACTCTGGAAGGCAGGGTCCTCCAGTTATTGTATTTAACAAGAGAGCTGTCGTTTACAAGCAGCTCAAAGTAACCTGTGGCTCCGCATTTAAACACGATCTCTTCGGTTTCCGGCGCCTCAAAAGAAGTCTCGTACTTTGCAGAGAAAGCCTCCAGCCTTACCCCTGAAGCAAACTCATGCTGACCCGCAGTTGTTAACTTTACCGGCTCACTGATCTGGCGCGTGGTAACCACGTTGTCTTTCATATCCCGGTTATTCCAGTAAGACGCTTTAAATCCAGTTTTGCCGCCGGCGGAGGTCTTTGAGAAATAACTCTCCATCACTTTGTTCTCAACAAGATCACAGGCTTTGTCATACACCACATTTCCATCTCCAACCTTCGATTGAATACCCTTCAGGATAGTAATCGTTCTTATTGGCTTACCATTATAGTTTCCCCATAACATGGCTTCGTTATCCGCATTCGGACCTACTACCGCAATTTTTTTCTTTCTGACTGAAAGAGGCAGCAGCCTGTTCCGGTTCTGCAGGAGTGTCATTGATTCGCGTGACATTTCAAGCGCCAGCCTCCTGTGTTCGTCATTATTGATGACCGATGCAGGGATTTTCGACCAGGGTACCAGTGAGTCTTCATCCATTTCACCCAGATCGAAACGCGCTGTCAGAACCCGCAGTAAACTTTTATCGATCTTATCCTCTGGTATCAGGCCCCTCTTAACCGCCTCCGGCAATGTTCCATAGGCATATCTGTCCCACACGCACTCAACGTCGGTACCTGCAATAACGCCTTTTGCGGCAGCGTGAACAGAATCGGATGAAACCTTGTGGCTGGTAAAGAAGTCGGTTATGGCTCCGCAGTCGGATACCACAAGATGCTTAAATCCCCAGTCGTCGCGTAGAATTGTCTGCAGCAAACGATTATTTCCGCAGCAAGGCTCATCATCGAGACGCTGATAGGCACACATTACCTGCCTTACGTCCGCTTCCTGCACCAACGACTTAAATGCGGGCAGATAAGTTTCCCATAAATCCCGGGGAGTAACGTTGTTCAGGTTTAACTCATGACGGCTCCATTCCGGCCCTGAATGCACTGCATAGTGCTTCGCACACGCAAGCAGTTTCCTGTACTTCGAATTTGCCGGACCCTGTAGTCCCTTCACCACTGCTACACCCATACGCGATGTCAGATAAGGATCTTCACCGTAAGTTTCCTGTCCCCGCCCCCACCTCGGATCCCTGAAAATATTCACATTGGGTGTCCAGACAGAAAGCCCCAGGAACCGCCGGCTCTCCTGTCCCCGTCTCTGATCCGCATGATATTTTGCGCGTACTTCATCTGAAGTAGCATCAAATATTTTATAGACGAGAGAATCATTAAATGAGGCCGCCATCCCGATAGGTTCCGGAAAAACAGTCACACTATCCGTATTAGCAAGTCCGTGAAGCGCCTCGCTCCACCAGCTGAATTTCTTAATCTCGAGCCTTGGAACAGCTTTCGATTCATCCATCATTAGTAGAACCTTCTCCTCCAAAGTCAGGCGGCTGATCAGATCTTTTGCCCTTTCTTCGGAAGACAAGGCAGGATTTTTATAGGGAAGCATCTGGCCGGAAATCCTGCCGGAGAACAGAAATACAGATAAAAGACAAAGCAGTTTAAAGCGAATTCCAGGTTTCATTCCGACAAGGTTTTTTATTTCGATACTGTAAACTTATATAAAAGAACACCGGAACAGAAAGCTGAAGTGCATTTTTCCCTGCTGCACCAATTACAGCAATGTCTTTCTGCCGCCATACGTCCCGCACCTTCTGCTTTCCTGCAATACCCAGATTTGAAAAATCACTAAATGAAAGGTTAACGGGTTCAAGTCCAAAATTACAGAAACCTACCGCACTGCTGCCGTCTTCAAGTTCTTTCATATAGATGCGCAAGTCGCCAATGGTATGCAAACACGTTGCCTGTTTGCCAAGCGGATCCTGATTCAAAGCGATCACTTCGTCATTTGTCAGCAGGTTCAGGGTAAAATCGTCCAGCTTTTCCATATCGCAGCCTATCAGAAGCGGGGCAGAGAAAAGGCTCCATAAACTGATGTGCAGATATTGCTCGTCGGGTCTCAACCTGCTCGGATGAGGGTTGCCCCAGCCTACAGTCCCCACTACCAGCATATCCGGATCGTTCCAGTTTCCCGGCTTCGCCCATGGCGCGGCTTTATCCTGATCGAGGGCGATGCCCCTCACACTCGCCCAGGTATCAGTAATATCGTTCGTGGTACGCCAGGAGGTTCCTCCAACCGAACCGCCCCATTTCCATACATCCGACATGCCGTACTGGCATAAACTGTAAATGATATCGCGTGGCTGCGACCGAAGGTAGTCGCCCATTACCTTAAAAGGCTTAACAGCAGTCGGCAAATCACTGCCACCCTGGTACGACAGCGATCCCACTTTATAGGGGTCATTATCCGGCATGCCGTTAATAACACCTCCATAGCTGCACCAGTCGTATTTCAGATAGTCAAATCCCCATCTGGCATAGCTTTCAGCATCCTGCTTTTCATAACCATAACTCCCGGCACATCCGCCGCAGGTC
>DALYUO010000025.1:20434-33471 GCA_031981225.1 Pararcticibacter sp. | reverse complement strand
CTTTAGTCTGACATGATACTGAGGAGATGCTGATAAGATGCTGACGAGATCAGGCTTTGGTCAGGCTTTTGTATGGGATTCGTATGGCACAGGCCCCTCCGCGGTCTTACTTTCGTTACATTACTTTGCGCCTGAGGTAAGATGTAAATCAAAGGAAGTGTATCTTTGCTGCTTCATATAAATTGATTTCAACATGCATGATAATGTTCGGGTGCGTTTTGCCCCAAGTCCTACGGGAGGTTTACATCTTGGAGGCGTTCGCACTGTATTATTTAATTATCTTTTTGCACGTCAGCATCAGGGGAAGTTCATTTTAAGGATAGAGGATACCGACCAGACCCGTTATGTGGCTGGTGCTGAAGAATATATTTTAGATTGTCTTAAATGGTGCGGATTTCAACCAGACGAAGGTCCGGTTAACGGTGGTCCTTATGGGCCTTACCGCCAAAGTGAACGCAAGCCTCTGTATCGTCAGTATGCAGAACAATTGGTTGAAAGCGGAAATGCTTACTATGCCTTTGACACCCCGGCGGATCTCGATCAGAAACGTAAGGAGATAGCCAACTTTCAATATGGTTATTTTTATCGTGATCAGATGCGAAATTCTCTGACATTGAGCAAAGAAGAGGTAAAGAAACTGATTGATAGCGGCGTGCCGCATGTTATTCGCATTAAGATGCCGGAAGATGAAACAGTATCATTTATCGACATGATCCGTGGTGAAGTAAGCTTTCAGACATCGCAGTCCGACGATAAGGTACTGCTGAAGGCCGATGGGATGCCGACCTATCATCTTGCCGTGGTTGTCGACGATTACCTGATGAAAATTACGCACGCTTTCCGTGGTGAAGAATGGCTGCCGTCGGCGCCCGTACATCTTTTGCTTTGGAAATATCTGGGGTGGGAAGATGAAATGCCGCGCTGGGCGCATTTGCCGCTTATACTCAAGCCTGACGGCAACGGAAAGCTGAGCAAGAGGGATGGAGCGCGACTCGGGTTTCCGGTATATGCCATGAACTGGACAGATCCAGCCACGGGTGAGCTTACGCCGGGATTTCGGGAGATGGGTTTCCTTCCGGAATCTTTTATCAATATGCTGGCCATGCTGGGCTGGAATGACGGCACCGACCAGGAATTGTTCAGTCTGGATGAATTGATTCAAAAGTTCTCTCTTGATCGTGTGAATAAGTCGGGTGCGAAATTTGATTATGAAAAGGCTAAATGGTTCAATACAGAGTGGATTAAGAAGATCGACAGCAGTGTGCTAAAGGGACTGGTTGCTGAACAGTTGAATAATGCCGGAATAGAGGTGGCCGACGCCACCAAACTTGAAACGGTTATTGAACTCGTTAAGGACCGCTGCCATTTGCTGCCTGATTTCGTTGCTCAGACATCGTATTTCTTCAAATCTCCGGAAACCTATGATTTGGCCGCTGTAAAGCCCAAATGGACAGAAGCTAAGGAACAATTTTTCAGAGCTTTTTCTAATTACCTGCTTGCAAATCCTTCTCTGACTTCCCATGAGCTGGAAGAGAACTTTAAAGCAATGGTTCAGGAAAAGGGATTCAAAATAGGAGATGTGATGCTTCCGTACCGGATCATGCTGGTAGGAGGCAAGTTCGGCCCTGCCGTTTTTGATATTACCAAACTGATAGGCGAGGAAGAAGCCGTTGTCCGGATTAATAGAGCGCTGGAAGAAATAGGGAAGGTGTAGAGTTGAAAGTATAGAGTTGAAAGTATAGAGTTGAGAGTATAGAGTTGAGAGTATAGAGTTGAGAGCAAAAACATTCGACTTTCAACTCTATACTTTCAACTAATCAGCGAGTTATTCTCTAATGGGCTTACCTATACCATATCAGGATCATATTAGCCCCTCGTATATATCTGTATAATCTTATGCAGCTTAAACTGTAAATAATATCTCAGATTATAATTGCAGTTTACCTCCTCCTGATCGTGCTGACCAGTTGCGTAAGTTATTCATAAAATATTTTCAATTTCATATTGCTAAATCGGTTTTTTGGCTACATTTGCGTAGTAACGGAGATCGGATTTAGTTCTGGTCGGGTTCTAACCAATAGTGGATATATATGCTAACTAATCCTAATTTTTAATAAGTCATGTGTATTTTAAATCAAAAGTTACCAGGAGCTTTAAAGGCAATGGTGCTTCTTATCGGATTGCACGTTCCTGGCCTCGCGACTACTGCCCAGACAAAAAAAGCTGCAGATTATGTGAATCCTTTTATTGGAGCCAGTACCAGTGAGGGGGCTGCCGGAATATATCATGGCTTAGGTAAAACTTTTCCCGGACCCACTACGCCCTTTGGAATGGTTCAGGTTAGTCCAAATACGATTACAGGAGGGGATAATGGATCAGGGTACAGCTTTGAGCACAAAACCATCGAAGGCTTTGCCCTTACTCAGATGAGCGGTGTGGGCTGGTATGGAGATATGGGAAATTTTCTGGTAATGCCCACTACAGGCCCTTTGCAAACCAGTTCGGGTAAGGAGAATGGCGCTAAAGGGTACAGATCATTTTATGATAAGGCTAGTGAAAAGGCCTCGGCCGGTTACTATACAGTATTTCTTACCGACTATAAGGTAAAAACTGAGCTCACCGCCACTCAACATTGCGGAATGATGCGTTTTTCTTTTCCGCGAGACAACTCTTCAAGAATACAAATAGACCTGGCAAGGCGGGTAGGGGGAACTTCTACTTCCCAATACGTAAAAGTTGTGGACCAGAATACCATCGAAGGGTGGATGAAGTGTACTCCCGAAGGAGGAGGTTGGGGAAATGGCGACGGGAAGGCAGACTATACAGTTTATTTCTGCGCAAAATTCAGTAAACCATTAAAAGATTACGGGGTTTGGAGCGCGGAAATTCCGGATGGCTGGAGCAGAAAACGCGAAGATGTAGAAAGCAAAGCTTATCAGGACCTTGTTGCTAAAGCGAAGATATCAAGCGGAGTCTCCTCCTCTTCCGGCAAGCATTTAGGCTTCTTTGCCAATTTTAATACCGCAGAAGGGGAGCAGATCATTCTTAAAACAGGAATTTCATACATAAGTATTGAAGGTGCCAGAAGTAATTTGTCGGCCGAAGTGCCCGACTGGAATTTTGAAGCAGTTCGGGCTAAAGCGAGGGATCAATGGAATACAGCCCTGGGTAAGATTAAGGTAAACGGAGGGACAGATGATGAAAAAACAACATTTTACACAGCTCTGTATCATAGCATGATAGATCCGCGGGTTTTCGAGGATGTGGATGGCAAGTATATGGGCGGTGATGGACGGCCTCATAGTTCCGGCAACTTCACAAAACGGACTATATTCAGCGGCTGGGATGTTTTCAGAAGTCAGATGCCCCTGCAGACCATCATTAATCCTTCCGTGGTAAATGACCTGATTAATTCACTGGTGACACTGGCGGATGAGAAAAAGCTTGATTATCTGGAGCGCTGGGAAATGCTGAATTCTTACAGTGGTTGCATGATTGGCAATCCTGCCATTTCTGTGATCGCTGATGCTTACGCGAAAGGCATCAGGGGATACGATGTAAACCATGCTTATCAGCTTTGCAGGAACACAGCCGAAAAATTTGGGAACGGAAGCCGGGGCTATACATATGAATCTTTCGGTATAGCCAATACACTAGAGTATGCTTATTTTGATTGGTGCGTTTCGCGTCTTGCAAGTGCTTTAGGCCGTACGGAAGATGCTGCAAAGTATCAGCTCCGGGGGCAGGCCTATCGCAACATATTTGATCCTCAGGTTGGCTGGTTCCGTCCGAAAGACAAAGACGGAAACTGGGAAGCTTGGCCCGAAGAGGGCAGAATGAAACAATGGTATGGCTGCATTGAAAGTAATCCATATCAGCAAGGATGGTTTGTGCCTCATGATGTGTCCGGAATGACGGAACTGATGGGCGGACGCGAGAAAGTACTATCGGATCTGGAGCTTTTTTTCGAAAAGGTTCCGGAGGATATGATGTGGAATGACTATTACAACCATGCTAATGAGCCGGTTCATCACGTGCCATTTCTGTTTAACCGGTTGAAGGCACCCTGGCTGACACAGAAATGGACGCGCCAGATCTGCTCCAGAGCGTATAAGAATAAAGTAGAGGGTTTGGTTGGAAATGAAGATGTCGGACAAATGTCGGCCTGGTATGTACTGGCAGCGGTTGGTTTACATCCTGTTTGCCCAGGCGACACCCGCTATGAGATTACAAGTCCGGCGTTCGATCAGGCCGAGATAAGAGTTGGAGAGCATTCATCTAAAATCTTCAAAGTAGAGGCAAAGAATAATTCTCCGGAAAATGTTTATATACAAAGCGCTACCCTCAATGGAAAGCCCTATATGAAAAGCAGTATCGACTATTCAGAGATAGTAAAAGGAGGCAGGCTTGTTTTGCAGATGGGTCCTACCCCAAACATGAACTGGGGTGTCTGAGACTAAGTGCTTGTAAGACGCTCCATAGCGTTCACCGTTCTGATTATACTATTCGAACTAGCCGGGCAACAACGTGATTGGTGTCCGGTTTTTTTTGCGAAATCGAGAAGTGTTTTTATTCACTAAGCCTTGGTTAGTACGAAAGATAAAGAGCAGTTCCTGCCGTTAGTAAATCGATTTTGCATTTTCCTGTTTTCGGGTAAGAAATGAACGTATTTGTCGATCGATATTTCGCTATATTCAGATGGGAAATTTTCAGAACTTTCAAAAAAATATGCATATTATCGTCTAAAATTCATATTTATATGGTTTATGTTTCCTGAATTGCATTCACCATGAAGAATAAATATATTTTTCATAAAAGTGTCTAGATGGTTTGCTAAATCGGTTTTATTAAATAATTTAGTCGAAAGATTATTGCTAAAAAGTTCTATGTTTTCTGATGATTTAAAAATGGACCCAGGTGTTCAAGGAAAATTATCGGCGAGTAACATAAGGCTCCGAAGTATTCTCTTGTAAAGTATTAACTAATCAATTTCTCACTAATTATGGACAAAGCATTACCGTTTATCTCTTTGATCCTGTTCTCTGTACTGGTCGGGTCCTGTAAAAAGGAAAGCTTTTTAGGGAAAACGAAATCTACAGACCTGGATGAAAACACTGTTTTTGCCGACAGTGCCTATACGATGAACTTTCTGAACGGCATTTATTCGGATATAGGCTTCAGTGTTGCTCCGAACCGATTTAAATCAGAAGGTGCGAACGGGTTTTATTTTAATGGAGGAGGGCTGGATGCAGCTTCGGACGAGGCGGAAGGCGCATTATCGGGCGCGCTGAACACGTACATCCAATTTGCTACAGGAACAGTAAATCCGGCTATTATCACGAATGACGCCTGGCGTATCAGCTATGCCAATATTCGCAGGGCTAATATTTTTCTAAAGCACCTGCCGGATACAAAGTTATCAGAGAAACTCAAAACACGCACAAAAGCAGAAGCACGCTTCCTCAGGGCCTGGTATTATTTTATCCTGCTGGAGCACTATGGCGGCGTCCCGCTGATGGGAGATAGTGTATACAATGCTACTGACGATATTCCAAAAGTGAGGAATACGTTTGAAGAATGCGTAAATTATATAGTTAGTGAGTGTGATATTGCGACTGCAGACCTTGACTGGGTACAGGTGGCAGAGAAGTATGGGCGGATAAATAAAGCCGCCTGTAAAGGTTTAAAGTCGCGGGTGTTGTTGTATGCTGCCAGTCCATTGTTTAACGGTGGGCAAATTTCAGACCGCGCTGACTTGCGACTTTTAACAGGCTACCCTTCTGCTGACCCAAACCGCTGGAAGCTGGCTGAAGATGCGGCGCTGGAAGTAATAAACAGCACCGAATACAACCTTTTAATTGATAACACTACGGAGCCGGGTTATGGTTTTTATCAGGTATTTACACTGAGAAAGAGTCCGGAACTCATTTTTGCAAGAATGCAGGGGCCAAACCGCGAGCTGGAAGGCTTATGGCAGCCGCCCACACGCGGCGTTAGTAATCCTGCAGCTTATCCTTACCAGGATCTTGCGGAAGCATTTGGAATGGCTAACGGTCGCCCAATAACAGACCCCGCATCGGGATATGATGCTTCGCATCCTTACAATAACCGTGATCCCAGGTTTAATAATACCTTTATTCATGACCAGACCCTGGTCATCCGTCGGCCAGAACTCACTAAGTTTCCGGTGAATATCCACATAGATGCTACTGATCCAAGCAGGGTTAGCTCCGGGCAGGATGCCGTTTATAAAGGCACGCCTACGGGCTTGTATACAAATAAAATGTTAAACCGGGATGTGGTTTCAGACTGGTTTAACACTACTACGAACCGCTGTTTTCCTTTGATCAGGTATGCCGAGATCTTATTGAATTTCGCTGAAGCGAGAAATGAAAGGCTTGCTGCTCCGGACGGTGAAGTTTACAAAGCTGTAGAGGAGATTCGAAAAAGGGCGGGGCTCAATCCTTATACTTTGCCAACCGGGCTAAGTACTGCCGGCATGCGCGCAATCATTCAGAATGAAAGACGGTTAGAACTTGCCTTCGAAGGCCACCGGTTTTTTGATGTGCGGAGATGGAAAATAGCGGAGACTACGGAAAATCAGCAAATGCACGGGACCGAACCTACTAAGACGGCAACAGGTACTACCTTCCGTACGATCGCAGTTCGCAAGCACACTTTCGATAAACGAATGTATTTATGGCCGATTCCGCTATCTGAAGTTTCCAAGTCATCACAGCTCCTTCAGAACCCGGGATACTAACCTCTAATAGAAACAAATAAGACAATGAAATCATCATGTGCCATAAACTTTCGAATGTGTAAATGGAAGTTGTTCAACGCGATAGAGACTCATTGCTATAAATAAAAGATTATTCTAATGAAAAAGTACAGAATTATTTTGAAGGTATGTTTGGCTTTGTCAGTGCTCAGTTCCGGATTAGCGGGATGCAGTAAGGAAATGACTGGTTTGACGATGGAACCGATGAAAGATATAGCCGGTACATGGAAGGTGGTACAGGTAACACGAAATGAAGAAGATCTATCTCAGAGATTAGATCTAAGTACGTTCCGGTTTATTCTGAAGCAGGATTACTCCTATTCCTTTGTTGATAAGCTTCCATTTGTGGTTAATAAAGCGGGTACGTTTAGTTTGGACGACCCTCAGTATCCGTTTTATCTGCTGCTTAAGCCAGCAGGCGGAGCCTCTGAAAGTAAGGTTTCGTTACAAATGCCTGTAAAAAAGGGAAAAACACAGTTGAGTAGTCCCGGCTGTGAGACTAATAAATACAGGTACGTTTTTGAGAGAGTTCAAGATTAAGAAAACGACATATGAAGAAATTACTTAAAAATATAAAGCTTGTTTTATTCATTGCAGGCTCGTTCCTGGTGATATTCCTTGCAAATTGCGGATTAACCTCCCTGACGGTAGAGGCTCCTTCGGAAGCAAATGCAAACCAGGTTGCCATCTTTACATTGAATTGCGGAACAGAATCACGCATTCCAAATACAGATCCCCCTTATACCACCAAACTCATCGTAGGGTTTATGGTGCCGAAGAGCTGGAATGCCGCCCAGAATACCACGGTCGAACTCATCAGCTCGGAAAAAGGGAATAGTACCCTGCTGCTGATTCCCAGCGCCGAAAAAGAGACGGTTTCGGGACTTTCATGGCCTGATGCAGCCAAGAAGAGATTTGGGATAGGACCAAATCTGCTGGACGACTTTGAATGGGTTGTCTACCGAAGCGTACCTGCATATACCTTTAATAATAACGAGGACATCAAGTTTAAAGTAAAGATATCTTCGAAAGTTGGTTCTGAAAACAGCCTTTGCAGGCTGGGTTTCTTTGTGCTCTCTTCCAAAGAGAACCTTAGGCCGGAGGATACCGACTATACAAAATATGCATTCTCAAACAATTTTTCGGTGGTAAACGGGTCAGGTGACTTTATTGATTATGTTAATCCTCAACTGGCTAAAGTCGAACCGGTAAAGAGCCTCGACAATGACTTTATTTCTCTGACCTTCGATGCCGGGATCCTGGAAACAGCGTTGTCGAATACGGATGACATTTTCCTGGAAGCACGGGGGATTACGGAGAGCGGGCAGCAAATTGCCGTGAGCACCAAGGTAGATAAAACCAGGTTAAAGCCACTGGGGGGTAAAAGGTACAGAATAGATGTATGGCCCAGGGGCTTGCTGAATGTACCGGACAATGAAACCCTCGTACGTCTGGAGTATTATTTTACAGATAAGACAGGTAGTGCCAGGGTAGGATATGGCAATACCGACGATCCTTTCAGATATACTTTTAAATGTCCATAGTGGATAGATCTATTCATTAAAACAGTAAAATAAAAATTAAAAATCTTAATACTGATAAAATGCTGAATCGCTACTTAAAAAGGTGCATATGTGGGATGCTATTGCTTTTTTGTAATATATATATTGCAGAAGCACAGTCAGTTCCCACCAGGTTATCCGATCAGGACCTGCGTGCAAAGCATGTAATAAAGGGTACGGTGCTGGATGAGTTCGGTAAGCCTCTGGTGAATGCCAGTATAAAACTTTCCGGAGGTAAAACAGCAGTAGTTACCGATAATTCCGGATCGTTCCAAATAGATGGATCAGGTGAAGATGAGACGATCATAGTGGAGCACCCCGATTATACTACCAGGAAAATAAAATTTAAGCGGGATGCGCAGGTGCTGGTGAAAATGGATGAGAGTTATTTGAAAAGTCCTGAGAAAGTTCAGGTATTATATAATACCCGAAACACAAAGGAAATTCTTGGAGCAGTAACTGCGATATATAACAAACAATTAACGAGCACACCAACTCCACTTTACCTGAATGCTCTTACGGGTCGTCTGGCGGGGTTTTACACTCAGGAAGTGAGCGGGTTTAGGACTGCACGAACAACCTCTATCACTGTAGATGATCTGGCAGGAACGCTCCCAAATGAGGCCACCAGGTACACTTCCGGCATAAGCGATAATTCTGAGGTGAATTTTAGTCTGAGAGGGCAGGCTCCCGTCGCCATTATTGACGGAGTACAACGCGACATCTATTCGATAGATCCGGAACAGATAGAATCGGTTACGGTGCTTAAAGATGCTCTTTCTACTTTGTTATTAGGGCAGAAGAGTTCAAGAGGCGTCCTGCAGGTTGTCACTAAAAAAGGAATTGCCGGCCCGCCGAGGATATCCTTCACTGCACAGAGTGGCTTTCAAAGCGCCCTTAAAACTCCCAAGCCGCTCAGCGCTCATGAGTATGCTTACCTGTATAACGAAGCTTTACTGAACAGTAACTTACCTGCTGCTTATTCGGCAGACGACTTTCAGGCATACCGGGACGGATCATCGCCTTATATCTACCCGGATGTGAATTGGTATAACACGATTTTGAAGGATAATAATCCTATCAGCAAGTACAGCCTGAATGTAAATGGCGGTTTGAAAAACGCACGGTATTCTCTTGCTCTCAGTTACATGAACCAGCAGGGGATGTTTAAATCTTCAGACCAATTTGATTACAAAACCAATCTGGAACAGGACCGCTACCTCATTAATTCCAACATCGATGTAGATGTCTCCAAAAGTTTTACTATCGGACTTCAGATTTTCGGCCGCATTCAGGAAGGCAGGCAGCCGGGGGCAGGAGTTGGTACCATTTTGAACAGGCTGTACACCACCCCCAACAATGCCTATCCGGTTTTTAATGACAAAGGTTATGGAGGGTCTTCCGACTATATAACAAACCTTTACCAGCAGACAACGGGTTCGGGGTATCTCCTGGATAATAACCGCGACCTGATGGCCAACCTCGATTTAAACTACAAGCTCGACAGCTGGCTTCCGGGATTATTTGCAAAAGCGAAGGTTAATTTCTCTTCGTTGTCTTCAACATTGGTAAACAGGGCCTTTGTTCAGCCAGTGAATGAAGCTTATCTGGATGCTCATGGGACAATTCAGTATAACAGGTTCGGTTCTATTTCGGACGCGCCTAATACGATGAATGCTACCTCTACAGCACAGCAGTTTTACGTGCAGGGGGCGTTAGGCTACAATTTCAGCAAGGAAGGACATTCAGGAGGAGCTATGCTGTTCGTCGATCAGCAGTCTTCAACGTACCAGTATGATCTACCCGGAAAATACACCAACATAGCCGCAACCGCTAGTTACAACTATAATAATAAATACTTCGCGGAGGCGGCTGTTAATTATGCCGGCTTCGACCGTTTCGAACCCGGGAACCGGTTCGGCTTGTTTTATGCAGCAGGATTAGGCTGGGATGTTGCACAGGAGGAATTCTTTAAAGACAACCTCAGCTGGATTGAGCAGTTCAAGCTTAGAGGAACTTTCGGTAAAACAGGAAACAGCAATGAAAATAGCCTTGGCTATTTCTCATGGCGCGGAGCTTTCGGGCAGGACGGCACGAATAGTTATCCAACGTCAACTAATTATTCGCCGATATATGGATTAGTGGAAAGGAACATGGCAAATGTGAATGCCACCTGGGAAAAAGCGCACAAGCTAAACATCGGTCTGGATATCCAGGTATTGAAGCACTTTACACTGAATGCCGACTACTTTCGTGATACCTACTACGATCTGTTGCAGCAGAGAGGTTCTACTACCGAGATAATCGGGATGTCTTATCCGAATGAAAATGTTGGGAAAAACCTTTACACTGGTCAGGAACTAGCCCTTACCTACAGGAATTCCATTAATAAATTTAACTATTTCATTACGGCCAATGCTTCGCGTTTGCGCACGGAGGTGTTGTATATGGACGAGTTACAGCAGCGCTATCCATGGAACCGGAGGACAGGAATGCCCGTGGGACAAACATTCGGTTACCGCGCTGATGGTCTTATTCAAACACAGGAAGAAGCCGACAGAGCGCCTTTGCTTGCCGGAACTGTTGTTTATCCTGGCGATGTGAAATTGGTTGACCTGAACAGCGATGGCGTGATTGATCAGTTTGATCAGACAGCGCTCGGAAATACGAAACCTCAGATAAATTACGGAGCTACACTTGGCTTCAGTATAGCCGGGTTCGACTTCAGTGTATTACTTCAGGGTGTAAAGAACAGGACTTATCAGCAAACGGATTACTCTTTCGGGAATGGAGGGAAAGATCAGGGATATGATTATATGCTGGGCAGATGGACTCCGGCTACGGCTGCAACTGCTACTTATCCGAGACTGACCGTAGGATTTAACGCCAATAACACACCATATTTAAACAACTCGAGCTTCTGGACACATTCGGGAGAGTATTTCAGGATCAGGAATATTGATGTTGGTTATACTTTGCCGTATAGTATTACCAGGAAGTTAAGGGTTTCGGGATTAAGGCTCTTCGCCAACGCTCAGAATTTATTCACTGAGACAGCCTACGAGCGCCTCGATCCGGAGGTGTACAGCAATGCGGCTTACCCTATCCAAAGAACAATCAACGCTGGTGTTAATATTAAACTTTAAGTGTTCTTAAAAAATAATCCAATGAAAAATTCATGTGATCTTACTTCCCGGAGAATGATAGCTAACGATTATACGAACACTTCAGGTGCATCAAAAAAGCTAATTATTCTAATGAAGAAGTACTATAAAGTATTGTTTCTGGCGGGGTTGACGTCTTTGTACGCCTCCTGTAAAAGAGACCTTGAAACAGTGCCGATTGAACAGCAGACTTTAGACGTTATATTCGACTCGAGAGACTCTGCCGGAGCAAATGCGAACCGCTTTTTATACGATTCTTATTTGCATCTTCCAGACATTCATAACAGGGTGGGAGGCGATTTCCTCGATGCTGCCACTGATGATGCAATTTCATCGAATACCAGCAATACTTCTGTCTTTCAATTAGCAACAGGGGCCTATACCGCCAACGGCTATCCCGATAATCAGTGGTCTAATTTTTATACCGGTATCAGGCAAACCAATATTTTCATTACCAATATCGACCGTGTTCCTCTGAAAGGCAAGCTAAGTAATGGTACACCATTTAACCGCGTTTGGAAGGCCGAATCTAAATTCCTCAGGGCGCTGTATTATTTCGAATTATTGAAACGGTACGGAGGAGTGCCTTTATTGGGTGACAGAGTTCTTTCGCTGGCCGACGACGTTAATATTCCAAGAGGATCTTTTAATGACTGTGTGGAATTCATTGTCGGCGAGTGTGATGCGATTAAGGATAGTTTAAGGACTAATCCCATCGACGCCAATAATATAGAAAGGCCAACCAAAGCGGCGGCGATTGCATTAAAAGCCCGCGTATTACTTTACGCTGCAAGTCCTCTTTATAACGGAGGAAACATAGAGGCGGGCAACCAGTATACCGGTTATGCTTCTTATGATGCAGCGCGCTGGCAAAGAGCAGCAAACGCAGCCCGCGAGCTGATTGATCAGAATGTTTTAAGTCTCGATCCGTCTTTCCAGAACGTCTTTCTCAATCAGATGAGTCCTGAAAGGATTTTTGCCCGGCAGGGAGGCAACAACCAGTCTGTCGAAAACAATAATGGTCCGATTGGTTACACTTCATCGATCAACAATGGAAGAACCAGTCCGACCCAGGAATTAGTGAACGCCTTCGGAATGGCTAACGGTAAAGCCATTACCGAAACGGGCTCCGGATATAACGAGAATTCACCTTACGAAAACAGAGATCCGAGATTCTATGCAACGATCCTGTATAGCGGAGCACCGTGGTTAGGGCGGCCTGTACAGACTTACGAAGGTGGCGCCGACAAACCAGGGGGTACGCGGCAGCAAACCCGCACTTCCTACTATTCCCGGAAATTTATGGCTGATTATACCAGCTCAGCTCAGTACAGCAATATTCCTCACGATCATATCCTGTTTCGCTACGCTGAGGTGCTTCTGAATTTTGCGGAAGCAAGAAATGAGTATTTGAGCGCTCCCGATGCTGATGTCTACAGCGCTGTTGAGGCAATCAGACGGAGAGCCGGTTTAAATCCTTTCACCATTCCTTCCGGCTTAAGTAAAGATCAGATGAGGACTCTTATCAGG
>DALYUO010000025.1:18091-20424 GCA_031981225.1 Pararcticibacter sp. | reverse complement strand
TTGAAGAGCACCGTTATTATGATGTGCGCAGGTGGAAGATCGCAGAAACCGAGTTTAATAAAGAGCTGCATGGAAAGCTGATCTATAAGCTTGGTTCGGGTGCTCTTAGTTACCAGGATAACCCGGTGCTGCAAATGAAGTTTAAGGCGCCGCAAATGTATTTTGCTCCGATTCCATATTCAGAAGTGGTTAAAAATAACAACATGGTACAAAACCCGGGATGGTAGAATTTTTAACATGTCCGATTTTAAATCTAATTCTCAGATGAAAAAATATTTATATACGATTCTGCTCATTTTCCTGATGAGCCCCATTATTTCCTTCGCCCAAACCAGGGTTTCGGGGGTAGTCAAAGATGCCAGCGGGCCACTGCCGGGCGTGAGCATAAAAGAAAAAGGTGTTGAACGAAGCGGTACGAGCACCGATGTAAACGGAAAGTTCACAATGGTGCTAAGGGGGCAGGCGAATGTGCTTGTGTTCTCCAGCATCGGATTTCAAAGTCAGGAGTTGAAGGTTCACGACGGACAAAAGCTGGAAGTAATCTTACAGGCGAGTAACCGCAGTTTGGACGAGGTAGTAGTAGTGGGCTTTGGGAAGGCAAAAAGGATTACCACTACAGGTTCTGTAAGTGCAATCAAAGGGGCTGAGATAAGGGAGGTACCCACTTCAAGCGTTCAGAACGCGCTGCAGGGAAAGCTTCCGGGTTTTATTGCCCAGCAACGTTCAGGGCAACCTGGCAAGGATGCTTCTGATTTCTTTATCCGGGGTGTTAGTTCTTTAAATCAGGCTGGCAATCAGCCTTTAATCATAGTGGATGACATTGAGTATTCTTATGAACAGCTTTCTCAGATTAATGTAAACGAGATAGAAAGTATTTCGATATTAAAAGATGCCTCAACTACCGCCATTTACGGGATCAAAGGGGCAAATGGAGTTCTGATCGTTACGACGCGCAGAGGGACTGCAGGAGCGCCAAAAATCAATGTGAGGGTAGAGACAGGTGTGCAGGCTCCGGTTAAAAAGCCCACTTTTTTAAATAGTTACGAATCAGCCTTACTGGTTAATGAAGCGTTGACCAACGACGGTCTTGCACCTCAGTTCAGCAACGAAGACCTGGAGCATTTCAGAAAAGGCGATGATCCATACGGGCACCCCGACGTGAACTGGTATAAGGAAATATTTAAGCCCAGCTCCATGCAGTATAACGGTAATATTGATATATCAGGAGGGGCAGAGGCTGTTAAATATTTTATTTCAGGAGGAGGATTTACGCAAAATGGAAATGTCAGAACTTTTCAGGACGCAGAGAATCAGGTCAACCCGAATTATTATTACCGGAGGTTCAATTTCAGGTCGAACCTTGACGTACAAGCTTCAAAGACGTTGAACCTGCGTTTTGACCTTAGCGGAAGGTTTAACAGGATTAATAATCCCTATGCAGGCAACATCGTTGGTGAGGTGTATGATTTCTCACGCATTCATCCGTATTCTGCACCATTCTTAAACCCCAATGGAAGTTATGCATATGCCAGTGATACTAAAGGGCTTCTTCCGACGATTAACGCCCGATTGGCAACACAGGGTTACAAACTTGAGAGAAGGAACGATTTGAATGTGCTATTTGGCGGAACGCAGAAACTGGATGCCCTGACTGAAGGATTGTCGTTTATAGGAAGGGTTGCTTATGCAAGTGTTGAGTCGAATGCACGTCTGCAAAGGAGAGATAATCCTCCATCTTATCTATACGACCCCGACAGTGACACTTATACACTGAACGGCCCGACGTATACTTCAGGAAACTACCTTTTAAGTGCTGAACAGGGCTTGTTTAATCAACGTGTAAATATTCAGGCTTATTTAAATTACGACCACAGCTTCGGATCACATAATGTGCATGGGATGCTGTTATATAATAGGGAGTCGTATAAGGAAAAGAATTTATTTGTCGCCGCCAATAACTGGATACCCCAGAATTTTCAGGGTACAACGTTCAAAGCGATTTACAACTATAAGGAGAAGTATATAGTTGATTTCAGTGCAGCCTACAATGGGTCAGATCGATTCAATGCCAACAACCGCTTTGGATTATTCCCTGCTGTATCGGTAGGATACAGTATATCGAAGGAAAATTTCTTCAAGAAAAAGGCGCTTGAATTTGTAGATCTGCTTAAAGTCAGAGCTTCCTATGGTATTGTAGGATCAGACAAGGTTGAGGGTAACCGCTACCTGTATGACCAGGTTTATCTACTTCAGCCCGGTGTCTCTTTTGGTGAAACCAATAATCCTGAAAATTCAATCATTGAAGGTCCGCTGGGTAATCCCGACGTTGCCTG
>DALYUO010000025.1:8196-18081 GCA_031981225.1 Pararcticibacter sp. | reverse complement strand
TGGGAGAAGCAGAAAGAGTTTGATCTTGGCCTCGACGCCAATTTATTCGGAAGCAAGTTGAATTTGACCATTGATTATTTCAATAATATGCGTTACAGGCAATTAATAAAGCCCTCTTCCCTTCCTTTAAATATCGGGGTAGAAGCTTCGCCCAAGAACATTGCCAGGGTACGTAACAAAGGTTTCGATGGAGAACTGGGCTATCGCAGTAATGCAGGAAACTTTAGTTATAACGTTTCTGCGGTATTCTCTTACTTTAAAAATAAGATATTGTACATGGACGAGCCTTCTCCTGCTTACCCATGGCTTAGACAAACAGGCCATTCTATCAATCAACCTTTCGGGTATACATTTACCGGTTTTGACGATACGGGAAATCTGAAGTACAAAGATTTTAACGAAGATGGTGTAATCGATGAGAATGATAAGACCGCAATAGGGAAACCTAATTTGCCGAGTACTTCTTACGGCTTGACCCTCGGGGGCAGATACAAAGGCTTTAGTATAAATGTCCTTTTCCAGGGTACGGCAGGGTACAGTTTCGTAGTAAAAGGAACCGGAATTGAGCCTTTTCAAAGTCAGTTTCAGCCTATTCACCAGCAGAGGTGGACGCCCGAAAACAGCCAGAATGCGCAGTTCCCCCGCCTGACGACAAATCCGACCTCAATAAATAGTCCCGCAGCGTACCTGTCTGATTTTTGGCTGATAGATGCAAAGTACCTGCGGTTGAAAACGCTGGAGCTTGGGTATCAGGTGCCCAATAAGGCATTGCCCTTAGGAATAAGCAATGCAAGGATTTACCTCAGCGGGTACAATCTGCTTACCTGGACTAATTATTCAAAATATCAGCAGGATCCGGAAGTTGAGTCAAATACGGCTGGAGACACCTACCTGAATCAGCGTGTAATAAATTTAGGTATTCAGGTCGGCTTATAGTTGCAATGGCCATTAAATAAAAATGTAATATGAAAAAAATAGTATTTCTATTGATATCATGTCTGTTCCTTACCTGGGCTTGTAATGATGATTACGTAATGCCGCCGCATCCGGGCAGGATGATCAAACAATTCAGACTAGCAGAGGGGCAAATAGGCGAGGCCGTTATTTCAAGATCGGGCGGAAAAAACAGAGTGGTGGTAACCGTTGGAAAAACAGTTGATCTGAAGGCAGTGACTCCTCTCATAACTATTTCCGACAAGGCAAGTATTTCTCCGAGGTCGGGACAGGCAGTGGATGTTTCCGCCACCAAAAAGATCGAGTATACGGTTACAGCCGAAAGCGGTCAGGTGGAAATATGGGAAGTAGTGTTCGTGGTGTTTGATCCGGCAGCAGTAGATTATGCTTCTTATACAATTAAAAATGTTGCAGCTGAAAAATATCTCCAGATCGCCGGGAATATTAAATTCACGGAGAAATATAGAAATAATCAGAAGATAGATTTGTTTCCAGCTGGCTCGGAAGGGGTGGCTGATATCTGGCAGAAATGGAAGCTCATTTACAAACTGACTGAAAATAACATAAGGTACTATGAGATAATGAACTTGCATAGCGGAAAGCTGCTGACTTCTCCCGGGGCTGCCGGGGGCGCCGAACTGCTACAACTTTCAGAGAAGGCTGTACCGGGAGGCGACCAGTTATGGGAGATCAGGGAGAAATCAGCTCAGGGGGCGTATTCTTTTATTAATAAAGGCAATGGAATGGCTATTTCGTACATTGCTTCGGTGGGAAGCAATCCGAAAGTAATACAGGAGGCTATCAGTACAGACAGCAAGCAGCAGTGGAATTTAAGTCCGATTGCGGAGGAATCTTACCGGGATGATAAAGCAGTTACGTTTTTCGAACGGAATTCCCCGAGTCAGGGCTCGGTAGCTTTTGACCAGGGAACCAGTATTCCTTTAAGTGATGGAAGGGTTTTATGGATCACTCAGGACGCATGGGATGGCGTTTCGCTCAGAGATGGAAACGTGTTTGATTGCAATCATTTCTTTAGTTACAACAACTCAGTGATGATTCAGCCTTCAAAAACCGACTGGGATCCTGCTCATACCCCGAATATGACCATTGCTAACAGTGCTCATAATCGTCCTAAGCAGGTATTCAACAATCAGCCGGGAACAACCTGGTCATGGCCCGGATTAGGGGTTCAGATCGGAAATGATGTATGGGTGCAATGCGGTGAAGGCACGGACTTGAACGCCACGAATCAATCGCTTTATAAGCTTAACGAAGTGGCGGGAAATCAATGGAGCGCTGTACGTTTGGCTCCTGAGGGTATGAGCAACCAGATTGCTGTCAGCTACGCTACGGGAATGGTTAAAAGCAATGACGGTTATGTTTATTCTTTTGGTACCAGCGGTACAGGAATAACCACTACTAACGTATTTGTGGCGAGGTTCGCGCAGAGTGATCCGACGAAATGGACATTTTGGGATGGATCAAAGTGGGCTGATAGACCTACAAATGCCACAGAAGCGCGTGTAAGCGCCGGAATGGCTAATGTGAGTGTTTCTTACTGGAAAGGAAAATATGTAATGATGAATATGACCCAGGGTTTCTTCTGTGACAATTCAGTCCGCGAAATCTACATGTCGTATGCAGATAGTCCGACAGGTCCGTTTACTACACCTAAGAAGGTGTATGACATCGTTGAGTATTTCAAAGGTAGTTATGCAAGGTATTATACTCCTGCAATCCATCCGGAGTTTGATAACGGTCGTGATGAATTGTTGCTTACTTACTGCCTGAATGTCACGGGTTGTGATTTAAGCTGGTGCGAGAATGGAGGCATGGACCCTTATTACTACAGGGTTAAAGGACTACGTGTACCAGCCTCCATGATTTTTCCACAATAGTTCACTGAAATGATGATTGTTAAGAAATCTAGAATATCAAAAGAATTATGAAACTTCATTTTTTATTGCCGGGCTTAGCCTGTCTGTTTTTCCAGCTATCCTTTGCTCAACCAAAGCCGCAACCCTTCAAGTCAGGAGACCGGGTTGTTCTTGCTGGCAACAGTATTACGGAAGCCGGTTTATATGGGACTAACATTTGGTTGTATTATATGACCCATTTTCCCGACAGGAAGATACAAGTATTGAATGGCGGCGTGGGCGGAGATGTTGCAGAGCAGATCTACAAGCGGCTTGACGGAGATATTCTTGCTAAAAAGCCGACGGTGCTGGCGGTAACGTTTGGTATGAACGACAGTAAATATTTCGAGTATAACTCGCCAAATCCCGATGTGAATGGGTTTGTAAAGACCTCTCGCGACAGTTATCTCAAGATAGAAAAGAAACTGCAGGAGCTGAAGGGCGTGAAAAAGATCGTCATGGCCTCTTCTCCTTACGACGAAAATGTTCAGTTGCCCAACAACAATGCTTTTAAGGGTAAATGGAAGACGATGGAGAAGATCATCGGATTTCAGAAAAAGTCGGCAACTGATAACCATTGGGAGTACGTTGACTTCTTTTACCCGCTGACAGAGATCAACATGCGCGAGCAGAAAAAGAATCCTGCCTATACCGCTTGTGGAAATGATCGTATCCACCCGAGCAGCGCAGGGCATCTGATAATGGCGTATATTTTTCTTAAAAGTCAGGGATTAACGAATTCCTATATTGCCGATGTTAATGTCGACTATAGGAAAGGAAAGGTCGTCAATTCCGTTAACGCAAAAAGCAATAACATTGTGAAAACTAAGAATGGAATCCGCTTTGATTATTTAGCCAATTCACTGCCTTTCCCGATAGATACAGTTCCCAGGGTGTGGATGAACCCGGAAGTGCAAAGCGAAGCATTGAAAATAATTCCTTTCAATCAGGAACTTAATAATGAGAGGCTGGTGGTGGGCGGTCTCCCGGCAGGCAATTATTCTTTAAAAATAGATCATGCTCAGATAGCCAGTTTTTCTGCGGAAGAACTTGCGGCGGGTGTAAACCTGGCAGTGCTTAAAAACACTCCTCAGTATCAGCAATCGCTGCAGGTACTTAAGCTGAACAATGAAAGACGGGAAATCGAATCAAAATTCAGGAACTACTTCTGGGTGAACTACAACTTTCTGGCGGATAAGAACATGCTGTTCGATCATTCTGAGGCTGCAAGAGATACCATTGAAAAACATTCCCCTGAAAACGGCTGGCTGAATGGAAAGAAAGGTGACTGGGAAGCAGTGCGAAGTTCAGGGAAGGCACTTGAGGGCAAAATGGATGCTCTGGTAGATGAAATTTACCGGATTAATAAACCTAAGAAGCATACTGTTGAAGTTGTAGCGGTCTCTTCAATGTAGCTTTTATTGTAAATTAGAAAAGAGACGGTATATGAAGAAGCTCCTTCTTCTGTTTTTAATTATTCAGCTTGGCAGTAAGGCGCAGGAAAATCCTGTTAATTATGTGAATACCTTACAGGGTACTAATTCAGATTATAATCTTAGTGCCGGTAATACCCATCCGACCATCGCTTTGCCTTTTGGTATGCACACCTGGAGTGCGCAGACAGGCAAAAATGGTGACGGATGGAAATACTCCTATAAAAACAAAACGATCAGGGGTTTTCAGCAGGCACATGCCTGCAGTCCCTGGGTGGGAGATTATGCGGTATTCTCGTTGATGCCGGTAAAGGGTAAACTGAAAGTAGCAGAGGAAGAGCGGGCAAGTTCTTTTAGTCATGCTAACGAGATTGCAAAGCCCCATTACTACAAAGTTACTTTCGACAATAAGATAAGTACCGAGATTTCTCCTACAGAAAGGGGGGCTCATTTACGGTTCAGTTTTCCCGGCCGGGAAAAGGCGTACGTGGTATTGGATGGCTATACCAAAGAAAGTCAGATGACCATCCTGCCCGGGCAGAGAAAAATAGTGGGCTGGGTGAATAATGGCCGTTTTATTCCAGAGAATTTTAAAAGTTTTTTTGTCATTGAATTTGATAGGCCCTTTAAAAGCTACGGAACCTGGGATAATGTAAGTAACAAGACTGAGGCCAACAGATCATCTGCTGCTGGCAAGGGAGCGGGAGCTTATCTCGAATTTGCTGCGGGCGCCACGGTGCAGGCAAAAGTTGCATCTTCATACATCGACAGTGCGCAGGCCGGGCTCACCTTAAAAAACGAGCTTGGCAGGTTTAAGCAACTGGAGCAAACCAGGGAGGCCGCTGCCCGTATCTGGAATCGCTTATTAAGCAGGGTTGTCGTTGAAGGAGGGTCAGAGGAGGATATGAAGACTTTCTACTCATGCCTGTTCCGCGCTAACCTTTTCTCGAGGATGTTTTTTGAATACGACAAAGACGGAAAGCCGTATTACTTCAGTCCCTACGACGGGAAAGTACATTCCGGTTACATGTATACAGACAATGGTTTCTGGGATACCTTCCGTGCACAGTTTCCTCTGAACAATATACTGCACCCTACTTATCAGGGCAGGTATATGCAAGCTTTGCTGGACGCTCAAAAACAATGCGGCTGGCTTCCTGCCTGGTCATTTCCCGGCGAGACGGGAGGGATGCTTGGTAATCACGCTATTTCTCTCCTCACGGATGCCTGGGTAAAGGGAATCCGTTCTTTCGATCCACAGCAAGCTTTGGATGCTTATTTTCACGAGGCAAACAATAAGGGCCCCTGGGGAGGAGCGAACGGAAGACAAGGCTGGAAAGATTATTATCAGTTAGGGTTTGTGGCTTACCCGGGCTCGGAAGGTGCACTCTCGCAGACACTCGAATATGCCTATGATGATTTTTGCGGATATACTCTGGCTAAAATGACGGGGCATAAGTTTTATGAAGACCGGATGGGAAAACAGATGTATAACTATCGGAACGTTTATGATCCTTCCACCCGTTTTATGCGGGCCAGAAAAGCCAACGGCGAGTGGCTGGAGAACTTCGATCCCTATACCTGGGGTGGTCCTTACACTGAAGGGAATGCCTGGCATTGGCAGTGGTCTGTTTTTCACGACATACAGGGTCTGATCAATCTGATGGGGGGCAATGAAAATTTTACAGCTAAGCTGGATTCTGTCTTTTCTGTTGGTAGTAAAGTAAATGTTGGTGCCTATGGAACTATGATTCATGAGATGACCGAGATGGTGAATGCCAATATGGGGCAATATGCTCACGGGAATCAGCCCATCCAGCATATGATATACCTGTATAACTATGCGGGACAGCCCTGGAAGTCGCAGTACTACGCAAGGCAGGTGATGGAGAAACTCTATAATGCCACAGAAAACGGTTATCCCGGGGACGAGGATCAGGGGCAGATGTCATCCTGGTACGTACTGAGTGCGTTAGGCTTCTATAGCGTTTGTCCTGGTACCGATCAATATGTGCTTGGGAGCCCTCTTTTCAGGAAGGCAACTATTACGATGGAAAACGGAAAGAAGTTTGTCATTAATGCCTCCGGCAATTCAGATACAAACGTCTATATCAAAAGTGCAACATTAAACGGCAGAGCTTATACAAAAAGTTATCTTACTCATTCGGATATTATAAATGGAGGTGTGCTAAACTTACAAATGGGGGCACACCCGGAAAAGAACAGGGGAATTTCGCGGGATGATCTTCCTTTTTCACTTTCTGCGCCCGAAATGCCGGGTACATTGAAATGAGGAGGAATGTTTACATCTCAACCAGGAATTTAAAGCATTATGAAACGTTTATTCAAAATATTTTTACTTATTCTGCTTACAGGGCAAGTGGCGTTTAGTCAGTCATCCTGGAAGGCACAATGGATAGCCGCACAAAATATTACCGGACAGGAGTACGGTGTTTACTATTTCCGAAAGACAGTGGACCTGGCTGCCAGGCCATCCTCTTTTATTGTGCATGTATCGGCAGACAACCGTTATAAATTGTACGTTAACGGAAAGTTAGTTTCCCTTGGTCCCGCGCGGGGAGATGCCTACTCTTGGAACTATGAAACGGTTGATCTGGCGTCTTATCTCGGTGCCGGGAAAAATACTGTAGCCGCACTTGTATACAATGAAGCCGAGTACCGGCCTGAAGCGCAAATTAGCTTTCGCACGGGCTTTATCCTTCAGGGAAACTCGTCTGCTGAAGAGATCCTTAACACTGATAATACCTGGAAATGTATTCGCGATAATGGTCGCAAACCCGTACCGGGCTACTTTTTTGCGGCGAGCAAGGGTGAAATGGTTGATATGAAGCAAACGGTTAAAGGCGACTGGACAGTCAGCAGTTATGATGATACTGCATGGCCTGCTGCTGGAAAGGTATCCGATGGAAGCCTTAAAGGACGGGCCTGGGGAACCGAATGGGCCCTGGTGCCGTCATCTTTACTCCCCCGGGAAATGTCGTATCAGCGAATTCTGAAACTCAGAGCTGCTACGGGGGTAAAAGTACCATCCACTTTTCCTGCTAAAAAAACTTCAGTTATAGTCCCTGCCAATACCGTAGCTACTATATTGCTCGATCAGACCTACGAGACAAACGCTTACATAACCCTTAATTTCAGCGGCGGCAAAGATGCCGGCATTTCGATTGGTTACGCTGAATCACTGTACGACAAAGGCAGCAATGGCCGGCGGAAAAGTAATCGTAACGACGTAGATGGTAAAGAGTTTATCGGGCGGATTGATAGTCTGATTGCAGACGGCACAAAGGAACAATCTTTTACTACGTTAAACTTTCGTACCTATCGTTACATCCGTCTGATTGTAAATACCAGGGAAGAACCTTTGGAAATTGAGGATCTTTACGGAACATTTACAGCCTATCCCTTTAAGCAGGCTGCCGTTTTTAATACTTCGAATGCTGAGATTAAGCAAATACTCGATATTGGCTGGCGCACTGCAAGGCTAAACGCTTGGGAAACCTATACCGACTGCCCATATTACGAGCAATTGCAATATATCGGGGACACACGAATTCAGGCCTTGATCTCTTATTACAATACCAATGACGACCGCTTAGCCAGAAATGCGCTTACTCAGATAGATCATTCCCGCCTTCCCGAAGGAATTACTAGAAGCTGTTATCCCTCAAAAGGCACGCAGATCATTTCTCCTTTTTCTTTGTGGTATATAGGGATGGTGTACGATTACTGGATGTACCGGAACGATGAAAAGTTTGTTAAAGACAAGCTTATGGGCGTGAGAGGAGTGCTTGATTTTTTCAGCAAGTATCAACAGGCTGATGGCTCGCTGAAGGATACTCCCTATTGGACCTTCGTTGACTGGGCCGGCAACCTGGCCGGGGAAGTTAAAGGCTCGGACGGAAGTGCCGCAGTATACGACTTGCAATTATTAGCCTATCAATGGGCTGCAGAAATGGAGGGGAAGATGGGATTAAAAGATTATGCTTCGCTGTATAACCAGAAAGCGGCACAGTTAAAGGCAACCATTCAGCAAAAATATTGGGATCCGGGTAAGAAGCTATATGCCGATACCAGAGAAAAGACAGGATTCTCGCAACACGCCAACTCCCTGGCAATACTTGCAGGTATAGTGCCTGAAGAAAATCTGCCTTCGGTAGCTGCAGGTTTATTGAGCGATAATAGCTTGACAAAATGTACGGTTTATTTTAAGTACTACCTGAATCAGGCGCTGGTAAAGGCCGGCATGGGCAATGATTATATGGAATGGCTTGACATCTGGCGTCAGAACATAGCTATGGGCCTCACTACCTGGGCCGAAGATTCAAGTCTGGAAACAGTGCGGTCTGACTGCCATGCGTGGGGATCGAGTCCGAATATAGAGTTTTTCAGAACGGTATTAGGAGTTGACAGCGATGCACCGGGTTTTACCAGAATAAAGGTAAAGCCTCACTTAGGAAACTTAACCAAAGTAAGCGGCGAAGTTCCGCATCCTGAGGGAAAAGTAGTGGTAAGTTATCAATTACAAGGAAGCAAATGGAAAATCAACATTCATCTTCCATCAAACACTTCGGGCGTTTTTGAATGGAAAACGAAGGCCTACGAGCTTAAACCGGGAGAGAATTCATTTATGATCTGATAAGCCAGGTATGTTTCCAACACTGTCTCATCTCATTAAGTATTTAACAGGCCTGGATATTAATATTCCCGGGCAAACGTTCGGATTATTCGTTGTACTAGCGTTTGCAGCCTCCTGTTATGTCTTTAAGCTGGAATTTATCCGGAAAGAGCGTCTGGGTGTTATTAAGCTGTTGCCTTCCCGGATTAGGCCGGGGCGCCTGGAACATCCATTCCAGCTGATGGACAAGCTATTATTATGGGCAGCAATCTGGGGATTTATAGGAGCAAAGCTTTTCAGCTGCTTAGAGAAACCGGCGCCTTTTTTCAGCGATCCTATCGGGATGTTCTTCTCTGTTGAAGGCTGGACTTTCTACGGGGGACTCGTATTTGGGGCAATCGCTTATCTTATCATAGGATTCAGGTACGGAATGCGACTGATAGACCTTGCTGATATAGGATCGCCGGGGATGCTTGTGGCTTATGGCGTGGGCAGGATAGGATGCCATCTCTCAGGAGACGGCGACTGGGGAAAAGTAAACCTGAATGCTAAACCCTTTGCCTGGCTGCCCGACTGGATGTGGGCCAGCACCTATCCTCATAATGTTTTAAGGGAAGGGGAGTATATCGCAGGCTGCAGGGAGGAATATTGTTCTCAGCTCGTGCAACCTGTTTATCCAACATCTCTTTATGAGGCGATAATTATTCTGTTGGTGTTTGCGCTGTTATGGCTGTTTAAAGATAAACTGCAAAGCCCCGGGTTAATGTTTTCACTGTACCTTATTGTAAATGAAGGTGAAAGGCTTTTGATGGAGCAGATCAAGGTTAATTTGAATTATCATATAGCTGGCTTCTCTTTCTCTCAGGCAGAACTGATCGGTGCTTTGTTGCTGGTGTCGGGGGTAGTGGGTCTTATTATGTTATCGTTATGCAAATCATCCTCCGTT
>DALYUO010000025.1:7353-8186 GCA_031981225.1 Pararcticibacter sp. | reverse complement strand
TCCAGCTTCGTGAAAGACGCCCCGAAAAGACGTTTGATGCATAACAGGTATTTATGCTAAATCGATTTTATCATTATATTCGTACTCTATTTATAAACTTAAAAAAACTTCGATGATTTTCTTTTCGAAACTATTTTCTCCTGATGCGAAACTTCTGTTACGAAAAATATGGTTGCTTTTTCTGTTCGGGACTGCTACAACGGCCTATTCACAACAATCCGGGACTGCCGATTATGCCAATATTGTAAATACTCAAATTGGAACTAAGGGGAAGGGACATGGTAAGCACGAGCAGTATCTTGAGGCCGGCTATACATTTCCGGGTGCGATGTCGCCGTTTGGGATGGTTCAGTTTACTACAACGTTTTTTAATGAAGATCGTGGCTTCGTTATAAATCAAATGAGCGGAGCCGGGTGCGAGCACATGGGAAATATGCCGCTTATTCCCCTGGATGGAGTATTGAAAGCGTCGCCGGATTCTATGACAACCTTTAAACCCGGATTCAAAATTCTGAAGTCTGTTGCAGGCTATTACAAGTCCGAAAATAGCCAGGGCGTGATTTCTGAGCTTGGAGTAACTACTCGTACAGGGATGGGCCGGTTTAGCTTTGCAAATGATAAGGGCACTATTATCATCGGAACCGGGATCAATGCGACGAAAATTACGGAAGCGAGTGTTAAAATTACCAGTTCGAAAAGCTTTGAAGGCTACGCCGACGGAGGCCAGTTCTGCGGTTCGCCGGCCAATTATAAACTCTATTTCGTGGCGGAGTTCAGCGAACCTGCCAGTGCTTATGGAACCTGGGAAGGAGCAAACCTCCAGCCGTCGGGTA
>DALYUO010000025.1:1137-7343 GCA_031981225.1 Pararcticibacter sp. | reverse complement strand
CGGGTAAAGCTGCTGAAGGAGAGAATTCCGGCGTATACTTTACGTTCAATACAAAGGTTAAAAAGAAAGTACTCTACAAGGTAGGCGTTTCGTATGTCTCTCTTGAAAATGCACGTCAGAATCTCAGGACTGAAAACAATGCCTGGAACTTCGACCAGTTGGTTTCTAAAACCCAGTCTGCCTGGAATAAATGCCTCAGGAAAATAGAGGTAAGCAACCCTGCTGAAGCTATACAGTTTTATACCGGCCTCTATCATGTTTTTACTCACCCTAATATTTATAACGATGTGAACGGCGAGTATATGGGAGCCGATTACAAGGTGCATAAAGTGAGCAAAGGGAATTATTATACTGCTTTTAGTAACTGGGATACCTATCGGACACAGGTACAGTTAATTGCCATGCTGCTTCCCCAGGAGACTTCTGACATGATGAACTCTATCATGACTTTTGCAGAGCAAGCCGGAGGGGGATTTCCGCGGTGGGTGTTGAATAGTACAGAAACCGGAATAATGCAGGGTGATCCGACCTCCATATTGGTAGCTAATGCATATGCTTTCGGCGCCAACAAGTTCGACCTTGCCCGCGCATTGAAAATTATGCGCCGGGGTGCAGAAGATCCGCAAACGAAATCTCAGAAAGAACTGACCCGGCCAATGCTTAAGCAGTATCTTGAAAAGGGCTATATGCATGCCTCTATGATGCTGGAATACACTTCAGCAGACTTTGCTATCGGCCAGTTTGCTTTGCAGGCTTTTAATGATTCTGGCCTTTATCGTCAGTATCTGAAACGCGCACAATACTGGAAAAATTTGTATAATCCTGAAACTACCTGGCTGCAATCCCGGAACGAGGATGGAAGCTGGAAGCCTTATAATCACGACTGGAGAGAACTGAGCTATAAGGGATATTTCTGGATGATCCCTTATAACTGGAAGAGTTTGATTGATACTATAGGAGGAAAAGAGGTTGCAGAGAAGAGGCTTGATGAGTTATTCAGCAAGCTGAACGCAAACTATCACGAAGAATGGTTTGCCTCGGGCAATGAACCTGATTTTCAGGTGCCATGGGCCTATAACTGGACGGGACAACCGTATAAAACCCAGAATGTAGTAAGGCGTATTATAAAAGAGCAATATTTTAATCGTCCGAACGGGCTGCCGGGGAATGACGATCTGGGAGCAATGGGAGCCTTTTACGTCTTTGCCAATATTGGCATGTTCCCGGTAATTCCGGGAGTCGGCGGCTTTTCTATAAATAGTCCTTCTTTCGGGGAGGTTAAGGTACACCTTGCCAATGGTACATTGGTTATCAAGGGCGGAGATGCCGGCAAACCCTATATTACAAACCTTAAGCTTAACGGAAAGCCGTTTGATACTACCTGGATCTCCTGGAAGGAAATTGAAAAGGGAGGAACATTGACCTTTAAATTGTCGGATGTACCGGATAAGAAGTGGGGGACACAGACAACGCCTCCTTCCTATGATTACTAAACGTACAAATAAACACACTCTGTTCGCACAAAAACATTATTAAGGCATTTTATGAAAAAGTTATTACTGGCAGGACTGTTGCTTTGGGTGGTTTCCTCTAATGCGCAAGTATTATCCGACTGGGCGTTGGGCCCTTTTGTCCGGCCACAAAACGTTAATCCCGTTATATCGCCAAAATCAACCTCTCTGTTTAATTGCCCGATGCTTGATAAGCCGGTGGCGTGGGAGGTTAATGATACTTTCAATCCGGCGGCTGCCGTGAAGGACGGAAAGATTTACGTGCTTTATCGCGCTGAAGATAAAAGGGGAGAGGGAATAGGCCAGCGTACATCAAGGATCGGTCTTGCTGAAAGTTCGGATGGTTTTAAAATGAAGCGAAATGAACGACCGGTTCTCTTTCCGGGTAAGGATAATGAAAAAGAACACGAATGGTTTGGCGGCTGCGAAGATCCAAGGGTGGCAGCAACGGAAGACGGACGTTTCGTAATGCTTTATACCATGTGGAATAATAAAGTTCCAAGATTGGGGGTAGCCATCTCAACGGATCTGAAGAATTGGACGAAGCATGGTCCTGCTTTCAAACAGGCTTACGAAGGAAAATTCTACAATATGGCTACCAAGTCGGCCTCCATTATAACGAAACTATCCGGTAAAGATCAGGTTATTGCAAAGATAAAAGGCAAATACTGGATGTACTGGGGCGAAGAGAACGTTTATGCAGCGACATCCGAGGACTTGATAAACTGGCAGCCGCTTGTTGACGGAGAGGGAACGCTTGTGAAGCTGATGTCCCCCCGTCCTGGTTATTTTGATAGTCAGTTAACCGAGTGCGGGCCTCCTGCAATTATCACAGAAAAAGGGATTGTATTGCTCTACAATGGGAAAAATCATGCTGATGATGGCGATACGGCATATACGGCAAACGCTTATTGCGCAGGACAAGCACTCTTTGATCTGAATGATCCCACCAAACTGGTGGCGCGTTTAGACAAACCCTTTCTTGTCCCTTCGGAAGCTTTCGAGAAGAGCGGGCAGTATCCTGCCGGGACTGTGTTTATCGAAGGCATGGCATACCTGAAGAATAAGTGGTATTTGTATTACGGGTGCGCAGATTCGCGCGTAGGGGTAGCAGTTTATCAACCTGACTGACTTAAGCTTTAACAGATTTCATAATGACCAATAAACTAAAAGGAATTCTGCTGTCTCTGGCTCTGCTGATGTATCTGGCTGGGTTCTCCCAAAGTCAGTATAAGCAGCTGACGTGGAAGATTGCCGCTGAAAGTGATGTGCCAGGGGTTTCTGTACTATCATCCCCCCAGTTTAAAACAGATAACTGGGTCGATGCAATTGTTCCCGGTACCGTATTTCATTCCTATGTGGTTGCGGGCAAAGAAAAAAATCCGGATTATGGTGAGAATATATACAAGGTAGATCACTCAAAATACAATAAACCGTACTGGTATCGCACCGGGTTTTCCGGTAAAAACTTTTCGTCAGGAAAACAGGTCTGGCTGAACTTTCACGGGGTTAATAAAAGAGCTGATATCTTTCTTAATGGTAAACCTGTTGCCAGCGTAACGGGTTTGATGAGAAGAGCTAAGTTCAATATCACTCAGCAATTAAACAGGGATACCAATGTTCTGCTGGTGCTTATTGTTCCGCCCCTTTACAAGGCTACTCACGGTCAGGGCCTGGCAAACCGGGAAGCTCCCAGCTATCTGAGTAGTGCGGGCTGGGACTGGATGCCAGCGGTTCCGGGTTATAATAGTGGCATAACAGACAGTGTAACCATCAGCACAAAGGGTAATGTTTCGGTAGAAGATCCATGGATCAAAACAACTCTGCCTTATAAGAAACGTGCAGATCTTGCTATCGAGGCAAATCTGAGAAATGTTGCCGACCATGACGTTTCCGGTGTCTTAAGTGCGACCATCACTCCTGGGAATGTAAAGGTGAGCCGTCAGGTTACCTTAGAGGCGAACAGTACGGAAAATGTTGCTTTTAACAAGGATGCTTTTCCGCAGCTGTCCCTTCAAAATCCCAGGTTATGGTGGCCTAATGGATATGGCGGACGGCCGGACGGAACTCAGCATCTTTACACCTGCAAACTTGAGTTCAGAGAAAATGGGGAGACATCCGAAGTACTGACAAAAACTTTTGGAATCCGGAAGGTAAGTGCAGATACCACCTCTCTTAACGGGCCATTACGATTGTATATAAATGATGTTCCGATCCTGGTAAAAGGAGGGAATTGGGGGATGTCGGATTATATGCTCAAGGTTAGAGGGAAGGATTATGAGCCAAGGATCAGGCTCCATAAGGAGATGAATTATAACATGATCCGAAACTGGACAGGTGAAGTTACCGATGAGGACTTTTACGATTATTGTGATCAATACGGCATTCTGGTATGGGATGATTTTTGGCTGAATAACTTCGGGCCGATCGACAGCCTCGAAGTATTCCGGGTAAACGCTGTCCAAAAAGTGAAGACTTTAAGGAATCATCCCTCTATTGTCATCTGGTGCGGAGCCAATGAAGGGGTTCCGGGCGGAGATCCTGACGGTACTTTGAACATGGCAATAAAAAACGCTGTGCTGGAAAATGACCTGACCGATAAACTATATATTCCCCGTTCCAATGCCGGGATTACGAATCCGAACTTCTCTATTCAGGGAGGCAGCCGGAATTTCTCAGGGAGCGGTTTATGGGGTAACGTTGACCCCCGAACTTATTTTACAGATCCGCATAATGTGTATTTATTTTCAAAAGATAGCTGGGGAATGCGCAGTGAGCTGGGAATGGCCACTTTTGTGAATGTGGAGAGCTTTAAAAAGTTTATGCCAAAGGAATATTGGCAGCCTCCGACTCCTGAAGCCGTCGACAGTAAAACGAATATGTGGGCCCGGCACTTCTTCAGCACCCACGGTGAGTTAGGAGGGGGTGCTACACCGGTAAGATACATTAATGATATTAACCAAGGCTATGGTCCTTCGAACTCCCTGGAGGACTTCTGCAGGAAAGCACAGCTTCTCAATCTGGAGACCATGAAGGCGATGTATGAGGCCTGGAATGATCATATGTGGAAAGACGCTTCAGGAATGCTGATCTGGATGAGTCAGTCGGCTTATCCGAGCATGATCTGGCAAACGTATGATTACTACTTCGATTTAACAGGTGCTTATTTCGGAGCAAAATCCGGGTGTGAACCTATTCACATTCAGTGGAACCCGGCAACCAGTTCAGTGAAAGTTATCAATAATAAACCATACACGCTGAACAAGCTGATTGCAGAAGCGGAAGTGTATAACCTCGACGGCCGGAAGGCTCCTTCTTATTATAAAAGAACAGTGCTCGACGTGCCCGCTACCTCTGCTACCGAAGCTTTCATCGCTTTGCAGCAGGGAGATGAGACTTCCTTTTCTGACGTTTACTTCCTGAAGCTGAAGCTAAAGGATAGTAAGGGAAAGCTCCTGTCAGAAAACTTCTATTGGATTGGCAAGAAGTATCAGGACTATAACCGATTAAATGATCTGCCTTCAGTCAAAGGGATGCTGAGTGTTGGTAAGCCACGGATAGGCAGTGCTGTAAACAAAGTAAATAAGGTGTTAAGCTATGAAGTTACGAACCGTTCGACGAAGGCGGCAGCTTTTGGAATAAGGGCACAGTTACTTCGGCCAGACGGCAGTCAGATCCTGCCTGCGATTATCAGCGACAGCTATTTTGCACTGATGCAGGGTGAATCGAAAGAACTAAAAATAGAAGTGGAGCCCAGCCTGTTAGCTTCGGGATACCGACTTGCTTTATATCCCTATAACGATAAATAAACGGTTACAGAATTCATACAATAACAGATATAACTTCAAATGAAATGTTTTAAAAGATATTGGACCAGGAGCTCGGCATTCGTCCTTCTGACAATCGCATCCTTTAGTGCGGATGCACAAACTATTGTCTCGGATAATAAAGACGTGGAAAAAGCCTTTAATCTCGCCGTACAGGTAGTGGAAGGCAATGTGCGGGACGGAATATTGGCGGCGGGCGGGGATTATGGCGGTGAATGGACCCGTGATATAGCTATTAATTCATGGAACGCTGCCAGCCTTTTATGGCCGGAGGTGGCCGAGAAGTCGCTATGGAGTGTCACTATTAATAAAGATACTATCGGCCATCAATATTGGGACAAGATCATCTGGTCAATCGCAGCCCTTCATCATTATTATGTAAACGGAGACGGCGAGTTTTTAAAGCAGGCCTTTATCTGCACCAAAAACACCATGCATCAGCTGGAGGACACACAGTTCGATAAGCAGTTCGGACTATTTATGGGCCCCTCGGTCTTCAATGATGGCATTGCAGGTTATCCGGAACCTATTTTCGACCCGGCAAACCTGTCGACTTTCGTTCTTGATCATAAAAATTCTCATCGTATTAAATGCCTTAGTACCAATGCGATTTATTACGAGGCTTACAGGGTGCTTGAAAAAATGAGTCAGATCCTTCGGACAAATGAGGAGGCACAGTTTCGCAGCAAAGCGGTACATCTGAAAGACAATATCCTCAAAAATTTGTACAATGCAAGCTCGAATACCTTTAGTTATCTTTTAGACCACACTGGTAAAGCCGATCGTTCGCAGGAGGCTCTGGGTGTCTCTTTTGCAGCTTTTTTTGATATTCTCGATATAAAAAGGGCAAAGGATGTTATCGCAAATG
>DALYUO010000025.1:0-1127 GCA_031981225.1 Pararcticibacter sp. | reverse complement strand
CCAAATTTGGTATTCCTTCTGTTTATCCTGATTTTCCGAGATATTCAGCTGATACTCCGGGCCGTCATAATAATATTATATGGCCGATGGTCAATGGGTTTTACGCGAAAGCTGCCATTCATACCGGAAATTACGATCGGTTCTCACATGAACTAAACAGCCTTACACATCTGGCAATAGATGAAGATAAAGGCAACATGGATTTCCGTGAGATATATAGTCCCTATACCGGAGCTGCATTTGGCGGCTGGCAGAGTAATAAATTAACGCTCTCCTGCAGAAGACAAACATGGTCGGCCACAGCCTACCTTGATATGATCCTCTATGGCGTAGTGGGGATGAGGTTTAATAATGCAGACGGAATCACGTTCAGGCCGTTTATGCCGTCGAATATTTCCAGGATTCAAATAAATAAGGTGAGATACCGTAATCAGTATTTGAATATTTCGATAGAAGGCAAAGGGACAAAAATTAAAGCCATGTATGTAAACGGCGCAAAAGCAAGTAGCCCGGCTATAGGGCACTTACAGCAACAAAATAACGATATAAGGATTGTGATGGGGTCGTAACTGTTCGGGTTTATTTAACAGTTTCATCATTGTATCCATTCAGTATTTATATTTTCTACACTAAACTAGTTTTTACTTCATGAATAAAAAATTCAGCTTTTTTCTGGTCCCGTTCCTCGTGCTCGCTTTAAAGCTGGCTGCGGCTACTGTTGATACTGTTTCTGTCTATAGCGATAGTATGAATAAAAGTATAAAAGATGTGGTTATCAGGCCTTCGGGGTACAAACCGTCTCAAAAATATCCTGTATTGTATCTCTTGCATGGATATAGCGGAAACTACAGCGACTGGATAAAGAAGGATCCCGAACTGCCGGGATTGGCGGCCGAATACGGGAGGTTAATTGTTTGCCCGGATGGCGCTTTTGCAAGCTGGTATTTTGATAGCCCTGTAGAGAAGAACTCCCGGTATGAAACTTACATTTCCAGGGAACTGGTGGCCTACATTGATAAACATTACTCTACTGTAAACAACCGTGCCGGCCGTGCTATCACTGGTTTAAGCATGGGAGGGCACGGGGCGCTCTACCTTGCGTTCAGACATCAGGATGTTTTTGGAGC
>DALYUO010000024.1:30154-34002 GCA_031981225.1 Pararcticibacter sp. | reverse complement strand
CATTATGGCAGCGCATTTTGTGCCCTGTACTGATGTGTCTATTATGGAAGGCAATGCCAAATATGAATCTGTAAAGAAAACTACAGAGCAACATCAGAATAAAACTGATGAATGCAGTCCTTTTTGCACATGTGCCTGCTTCTCACTTCCAACTGTCGCTCAGACTTTGTTTGCTGTCGCTTTTCATCCTCCGATTTATCCTCCGGCCTATACAGATTATAGGCAGGGAGAATTCATAAATATCAGCCTTCCCATCTGGCAACCTCCTCAATTAGGCTAGTACTTCTCTTTATTTAAAATTAGAGATCTATGACTGCAATAATGCAGCTCATTCAAGTACATGTATTGGTTCTAACCATTACAAATGCCTAAGCAGATAAAAAAACGCAGAAAAAAGAAAAGAAAAGTTTCTACTGCCCAAATTGTCCGGCTGATAATATATTATCTACTGGCCGCAATTCTGGGAGCAGCTGTCTTTATGCGCCTATGGCATTTCTATTCGTATCACTTTAATAAATAAGAAATGCTGGATAAGATCATTAAATTTTCCATACATAATAAACTGATCATTGGCCTGTTTACATTGGGCCTGATCGTCTGGGGGATTTTTTCCCTCAGGCAATTACCTATTGATGCAGTACCGGACATCACCAACAACCAGGTACAGATCATCACCGTCTCTCCTTCAAATGGTGCAGAAGACATAGAACGCTTTGTCACTTTTCCTATAGAACAAACAATGGCAACTATTCCTGAGAAGGAAGAGATACGTTCATTCTCCCGTTTTGGGCTCTCTGTTGTAACCGTCATTTTTAAAGATGATGTGGATGTTTACTGGGCCCGGCAACAGGTTAATGAGCGGCTAAGCGATGCAAAGAACCAGATTCCGGCAGGAATGGGTGAACCCACTTTAGGACCCATATCTACCGGTTTAGGAGAAATTTATCAGTACATCGTTCGGGCTAAACCCGGCTATGAAAAAAAATACTCTGCTATGGAGTTGCGAAGCATTCAAGACTGGATTGTGAGAAGACAGTTACTGGGTGTAGAAGGGATTGCCGATGTGAGCAGCTTTGGTGGTTATCTCAAACAATATGAAATCGCCCTCAATCCTGATAAACTTCGGGGAATCGGTGTCAGCATCAGCGATGTTTTAGATGCACTTGAAAAGAACAATCAAAATACCGGGGGTGCTTATATTGATAAGAAACCGAATGCCTACTTCATCCGAAGCAATGGATTGCTTAAAAATCTGGATGATATCCGAAACGTTGTGGTTAAAAACACATCCGATGGCACACCGATATTAATAAGAGATGTAGGCACTGTGCAATACGGATCAGCGATCCGATACGGTGCCATGACAAGAAACACTGAAGGTGAAGTGGTAGGTGCACTGGTCTTGATGCTGAAAGGAGCCAATGCTTCCAAAGTGATCGGAGATGTCAAAGAACGTATTGCGGAAATCTCAAAAACACTTCCAGATGGTGTTGTCATCGAACCTTTCTTAGACCGTACCAAACTGGTCAATAATGCCATTAGTACAGTGACCCGCAACCTTGCCGAAGGTGCTTTAATTGTCATATTCGTCTTAGTGCTTTTCCTCGGAAATCTAAGAGCAGGATTAATAGTGGCTTCTGTCATTCCGCTGGCCATGTTGTTTGCCATTTCATTAATGAAAGTTTTTGGAGTGTCCGGCAATCTGATGTCTTTGGGTGCTATTGATTTTGGTTTGATCGTGGATGGAGCTGTGATTATCGTGGAAAGTGTATTGCATCAGATCACGTCCCGAAAGCATGATGGAAGGCTCACAGGGCAGGAAATGGATCATGAGGTAAATAGTTCTGCAAAGAAAATGATGAGTTCTGCGGCTTTTGGGCAGATTATCATCCTCATTGTGTATTTACCCATTCTGGCTTTGGTTGGTATTGAAGGTAAAATGTTCCGTCCGATGGCTCAAACCGTCTCCTTTGCGATTCTGGGTGCATTCTTACTTTCTCTTACTTATGTCCCTATGATGAGTGCACTTTTTTTAAGTAAGAAAGTAACTCACAAAAAAAATATCTCAGATCGAATGATGGCTTTCTTCCAGAAGCTCTACACGCCGCTGATTCATCTGGCATTAAAAAGAAGGATTATCACAGTAAGCATTGCCGTTGTTTTGTTTGTTTTGAGTTTAGTAACCTTCAAATTTTTAGGTGCTGAATTTATTCCAACCCTGGACGAGGGTGATTTTGCCATAGAAACACGGGTAATGACGGGTAGCAGTATATCCCAAACCATTGATGCTACTCAACGTGGTGCAAAAGTATTACTTGATAATTTTCCCGAAGTCAAAGAGGTCGTCAATAAAATCGGTTCTTCTGAAATACCTACTGACCCCATGCCGGTGGAAGCTGCTGATATGATGGTGATCCTGAAAGATAAGTCCGAGTGGACAAGTGCATCTTCAAGGGACGAACTTGCTGAAAAAATGCAGGCCAAATTAGAGGCGAATGTTCCGGGTGTAACATTCGGTTTTCAGCAACCGATTCAAATGCGGTTTAATGAGCTGATGGCCGGTGCCAGGCAGGATGTCGTGATTAAAATCTACGGCGAAGATCTGAATAAACTGGCTGAATACGCTGCACAGGTTGGAAACATTGCCGGTACGGTAGAAGGTACGGCAGATATTTATGTGGAACAGGTAACCGGACTTCCGCAGATCGTGGTTAATTATAACCGGGCTCAAATCGCCCGTTTCGGATTAAACATCGAAGATATAAACAGAGTGATAAGAGCAGGCTTCGCAGGTGAAGCGGCAGGATTGGTTTTTGAAGGTGAACGACGGTTTGATTTGGTTGTGCGCCTGGAAGAAGAAAGCCGCCAAAGCCTTGAGGATATCCGAAATCTTTCCGTAACCACTTCTACAGGCATACAGGTTCCGGTCAGCCAATTGGCAGATGTTCAAATTGAGGTTGGACCCAACCAGATCCAGCGTGATGATGCAAAGCGAAGAATTATTGTGGGTACCAATGTTCGTGGACGAGATGTGGAAAGCCTGGTAACTGAATTACAGCAGAAGGTTGATCAGCAGGTAAAATTTGATCCTGGTTATTCTATCACTTACGGAGGAGCCTTTGAAAACCTTCAGGAAGCCAGTGCCCGTCTAAGTATAGCGGTGCCCGTAGCACTTTTGTTGATCCTGTTCCTCTTATTCATTTCATTCAATTCTATCAAACAGGCTCTACTGATCTTCACAGCTATTCCCTTATCTGCTATAGGCGGTGTGTTCGCTTTATGGATCAGGGATATGCCTTTTAGCATTTCAGCGGGCATCGGGTTCATCGCTCTTTTTGGTGTCGCAGTACTGAATGGCATTGTATTGATCGCCGAATTTAACCGGTTAAAAAAATCAGGCATTACCGATATTATGGAAATTGTACTGATTGGTACACGGATGCGTTTACGGCCGGTACTAATGACGGCAACAGTTGCCTCACTTGGTTTTTTACCTATGGCTTTATCTCATGGTAGCGGGGCGGAAGTTCAGAAGCCACTTGCTACAGTGGTAATCGGCGGTTTGCTTACGGCTACCCTTCTTACGTTACTGGTTCTACCTGTACTATACACCTGGTTTGAAACGATAAAATTGAAGAAAATGAAATTTGGAGCGAAAACACCGCTTATTTTATTGTTGCTGCTAACTGGCTCATTCGCTCAGGCGCAAATCAATCCTCCGGCCAAAAGCTTGGATGAACTAATCCAGATTGCAATACAACAAAACGCGTCAGTAAGATCTGCTACATTAGAAGTAAACCAACAGGAGTTTCTCAAGAAGTCTGCTTTCGATCTTGGGAAGACACAAA
>DALYUO010000024.1:26971-30144 GCA_031981225.1 Pararcticibacter sp. | reverse complement strand
GGTCAGGCAAATAGTAATCTAAATGATAACTATTTCTCAATAACCCAGCCTATTCCAAACCCTGGCTTAATCGGTGCTAAGAAACGTTTGGGTGAAGCAAGGATCAAAGAACGGCAGTTGAATGTGCAGGTCACCAAAAATGAACTGGTATATAATGTCAAATCGGCTTATTATCAGCTAAACTATCTGCTTGCATTGAACATGCAATTGCAAAGTCAGGATACCGTTTATCAAAACTTTTTAAAAGCGGCGCAATTGCGGTATGAAACCGGGGAAAGTACGTTGCTGGAATCTAAAACCGCAGAAACGCAATTAAATGAAATCAGGAACACTATACAGAAAAACAAAGGAGACATCCTGATCTATCAGCGACAACTGCAAATACTTTTGAACAGCAGCCAACCTGTAATTATTTCAGATGCAACAATAGAGAAAGAAAGTATTAATGCATTGCTTAACCGCCAGGATTCAATTAATAGCCCTTACTGAATTTATTGAAACAACAAATAGAAGTAGCGGGCCGGACTGTTGGGGTGGAGAAAGCCAATGCAGGCCCTGATTTCTCCATTGGGTATTTTAATCAAAGCATCCGTGGTTTTCAAAACATCAACGGACAGAATATATATTCAGGCCCGGGAGATCGTTTTTCAGGATTTCAGGCCGGTATTCAAATCCCTCTGTTTTTCTCCGCTTACAGTAATCGTATCAAGGCTGCAAAGACTGGTGCCCGGATTGCTGCCACGCAATATTCCTTATATGAAACGAACGTTAAGGGCCAGTACCAACAAGCGGTGGAAGAATACCTGAAACAGTTAAAAAGCATGGAATATTATGAGCAGAATGCACTGCCCAATGCTGATTTCTTAAGAAAACAATCGCAGGCGGCTTTTACACAGGGAGAGATCCAATATGTAGAACTGTTGCAGGCACTACGTACCTATTCGGAAATCAGGTCAAATTATCTCCAAACAGTCAATCAGTTCAATCAATCTATTATTGAATTGCAGTATCTGTCTGGTCAAACTATTAACAGATAAATCTTAATAATATTCTAACATGATAAAGATCAAAAAATAGTCATTCTTATTATTGGCTGCTTATGTTACCATACAGATTACAGCCTGCGGCGATACAAACAAAAAGAATGAGCAATCGACAAATACGGAAGTGGCTACCGAAACTACTGAAGATCCGCAAAACACTGTTAGCCTAAGCGCAGAGCAATATCAGGCAATAAAAATAAAGACCGGAAAATCTGAGCTGCGGAATTTAAGTGCTGCCATTCAGGTGAACGGTAAATTGGAAGTGCCTCCACAAAATGCAGTAAGTATCACAGTGCCTTATGGCGGGATTGTAAAGGCGACTTCACTATTACAAGGCAAGCGTGTTTCCAAAGGAGAACGGTTGGTTACATTAGAGAACCCTGAATTCATCCAGTTGCAACAGGATTATTTAGACAGCAAAAGCCAGTTGGAGTTTTTAACTACAGAGTATAACCGTCAGCAGGAACTCTCTGCGCAAAATATCAATGCCAAGAAAACGCTACAAAAAGCCAAAGCAGACTATTTGGGTGCTCAGAATAGCGTAAAAGGCTTAAAGGCCAAGCTGTCATTATTGAACATCAATGTGAATACTTTGGAAAAGAACGGCATCCAAAACACAGTTTCCATTTATTCACCCATTAATGGTTTTGTAACCCAGGTTAATGTTAACCGGGGTACTTATGTCAGTCCAAATGATATGATGTTCAGGATTGTGAACGCAGAAAACGTGTATGTAGAATTAGATGTTTTTGAAAAGGATATTCCTAAATTAAAAATAGGACAAATGGTCCGTTTCTCTTTGGCAAATGATTCTGCCTCGCATACTGCTAAAATTTATTTGATTGGAAAAGAAATAGATAAAGATCGCAGCATACCCGTGAATTGTCGCATAACAGAAAAAATTGATCCGGCAATGGTACCAGGCATGTACCTGAAAGCCTCTATAGAAACTGGCAGTAATCAGGTAACAGCTCTTCCTGAAAAATCGGTTGTTAATTTCGGAGGAAAGAGTTACATCTTTTTGCCTGAAGCTGATAAAACTGAGCAAAACAACAAAAGCTATAGCTTCCGGATGGTAGAAATTCAAACTGGTGTAACAGAAAACGGCTATACAGAAGTGATATTCCCGCAAGAATTTAATGCACAAACGGAGATTGTCATTGACGGGGCGTATGATCTGCTTTCAAAAATGAAAAACAGTGCTGAAGAGGAATAAATTTCAAATATACAGCCGGGCAATGTCCGGCTGTTTTAACAACATATGATGAAAGAAATTTTTAATGAATTTGAAGCGGATTTACAAAATTTAAAACCGAAGGTGAGGGAAAAAGCTATCGAAATAGCCGCAGCACTGCTCACAAAAAATAATTACACCAGGCGGGATGCTTTAAAAGAAGGGATAAGGCAAGCTGAAGAATGGTTTCTTGATTTAGAAGGTTAAAACACGAAAACAATTTATGAAAAAACATAAAAACAAACTGACAACAGATCATAATAATAACGTGATGGCTGAGGGTGATCATCCTGAAGATAATAATAATAACAAAAAAGACGATGATCAATCACATAATGATAATGGTATCTTCGGAAAGAATACGGAACTGATTTTCAGCCTTATTTGTGGCACTTTTCTCGCCACCGGATTTGGTTTATCTTTCATTAAAGACTTACCAGCCTGGATTAGTCTGGCCTGCTATTGCATTGCCTATTTTTTTGGAGGATTTTATACCACAAAAGAAGCTTTTGAAAGTATTATCAAAGGTCATTTCGAAATTGACTTTTTGATGCTGGTAGCGGCTGTTGGTGCGGCCACCCTGGGACAATGGGCAGAAGGAGCATTATTGCTCTTTTTGTTCAGTCTGGGGCATGCTTTAGAGCATTATGCAATGAATAAAGCAAGGAAGTCTATTGCGTCACTGGCAGAACTGGCACCAAAAACAGCCCTTATTAAAAAGGATGGCGGTGAACAGGAAGTGCCTATCGAAGAACTAAAATTAGGCGATGTGATTTTTGTAAAACCTAATAGTAAGATTTCTGCTGACGGTGTGGTTATCAAAGGAGAAAGTAGCGTGAACCAAGCTCCGATCACGGGAGAAAGTGTGCCTGTGGATAAATCACCGGTGGACGATC
>DALYUO010000024.1:23780-26961 GCA_031981225.1 Pararcticibacter sp. | reverse complement strand
TAAAAGCTTAAAACCAGAGCATAAAGTTTTTGCCGGAACTATTAATGGAAGTCAGGTACTGGAAGTGAGGGTTACCAAATTGGCTGTTGATTCCACGCTTTCCAGGTTGGTTAAACTGGTGAATGATACAGAAGCTCAAAAATCGCCCACGCAATTATTCACAGATAAGCTTCAAAAATATTACGTTCCTGCTGTATTAGCTCTGATTGTGATCTTATTGTTTGCTTTTGTGGTGGTGGATGAGCCATTTAGTAAAAGTTTTTATCGGGCGATGGCCGTACTGGTTGCAGCCAGTCCCTGTGCGCTGGCGATCTCTACACCAAGCGCCGTTTTAAGCGGAATTGCCAGGGCAGCTAAAGGCGGCGTACTGATAAAAGGTGGCGGCCCTTTAGAAGAATTGGGTGGCTTAACCGCAATAGCATTTGATAAAACGGGTACGCTAACTGAAGGCAAACCTAAATTAACCCATATAGTTGGGCTTAATAATGTTTCAGAAGATGAAGTTTTAGAGATGGCTGTAGCGGTTGAAAGATTAAGCGACCATCCTCTTGCTGCCGCTATTGTAAAAGGTGGTCTGGATAAACTAAAAAAAGATATTCTTTCCGCTCAAAATCTCGAAGCTGTTACCGGGCATGGTGTTAAAGCAGAAGTGAACGGCAAAAAAATTATTAAATCAGAAATTATTTAAAAATCTTTCACAGGATGTTATTGAACAGGTTAACAAACTGGAAAAAGAAGGCAATACAACAATGATTGTTCAGCGCAATGATCAGGTGATTGGTCTGATAGCCTTAATGGATGTTCCCCGGAAAGAAGCAGCAGAAACTTTAAAACAGCTGCAGTCACTTGGCATTAAGCGAATGATCATGCTAACGGGAGATAATCAGGAAGTAGCAGAAGCTGTAGCTAAGCAAATCGGAATTACCGATGCCTGGGGCAATTTACTACCTGAACAGAAAGTGAAATCCATCGAAGATTTAACAGCTAATAAGGGCAAAGTCGCAATGGTGGGTGATGGTGTAAATGATGCTCCTGCAATGGCTAAAAGTACTGTTGGTATTGCTATGGGTGCTGCCGGATCTGATGTTGCGTTGGAAACAGCCGATGTTGCATTAATGGCTGACCAATTAAATAATCTGCCATTCGCCATAGGATTAAGCCGCCAGTCACGCAGCATCATTAAGCAGAATTTATGGATTAGCCTGGGCATGGTAGTCATCCTCATTCCCCTCACCATAGCAGGCATAACAGGTATTGGCCCGGCTGTAATTGGACATGAGGGTTCTACACTTATTGTGGTTTTTAACGGGCTGCGGTTACTGGCTTATAATAAAAGCAAAGGCAATGCGTAATTTATTAATAAAAAAAGCGGTCACAAGAAATTTTTTGATCAATTAGCAAATGCGATTTGTTGTATAACTTATTGAAAGTTTAGCTATTTTCCAAATTTATTAGCTATTTTAGCAGCTAAATTGGCAAATTGTGTGTTTTTGATCAAATGAAACAAGTCAGGTACATAGCATTTCTTTTATCCCTCGTGGTAATGATGGGGCATGATGTTGTTCCTCATTTTCATGTGGATGAAGACCATGTACCTGAACATTCCGCTACATCACCGCATTCAACAAATAATGGATTAAAGGATATTCAAAATGCGTTTTCTTATTTACAGCATAGTTCGGCTGAAAGAAATTTAGTGTATTTGGGTGCCACCGAGAAGAAAGCCAATTCCCAAATCAAGGCGCTTGATTACTTACCATTTTTAACTACTGTTGAATACCCTCTGGTCTGGTATGCCAATTATAAAAAACAACGTTTTTGGGAATATGTAACTCCATCATCCAGTTACACATTAAGTTCCTTCTCCCTCCGGGGTCCTCCTTCCTGTTAATTTTCTTCATAGGTATTATTGCATTGTAATAAGTGCCGGAATGTTCATTTCGGTGCCTTTAATTATTTTATTGATGATTTTCAATTAGTAATTGGCATCAGCCAAATTGCATTAATACCCCCAATAAGGTAGCCATACTTTTTTGTATGAGATGTGCTATTGTTCTGGCTTCAATCTGCTGCTATAAATACCCTTTTCATGTCATTCAACTAATAACTAAAAATGTTAGATAAAATCATTCATTTTTCGATAAAGAATAAATTAATTATCGGATTATTCACCTTGGCTTTAATAGGCTGGGGTACTTATTCGTTAACCAAACTCCCCATAGATGCAGTTCCCGATATTACCGATAACCAGGTTATGGTAATTACAGTATCGCCAACCTTAGCAGCACAGGAAGTAGAGCAATTAGTCACCTTTCCGGTAGAACAGACAATGGTCAGTATTCCGGGTATAAAGGATATGCGTTCTTTTTCCCGTTTTGGACTTTCCATCGTTACCATTGTTTTTGAAGAAAATGTGGACTTGTATTGGGGCAGGCAGCAGGTGCAGGAGCGTCTTACGCTTGCAGCAAAAGATATTCCCGAAGGGATCGGGAAGCCGGAAATGGCTCCCGTTACTACAGGGCTTGGTGAAATCTATCAGTATGTTGTCCATCCCGAAAAGGGTTATGAAAACAAATATGATGCTACCGAATTGCGCACCATACAAGACTGGATTATTAAACGTCAGTTATTAGGTACTCCGGGAGTAGCTGAAGTGAGCGGATTCGGCGGGTTTGTAAAACAGTATGAAATAGCAGTTGATCCGGATAAGCTCCAAAGCATGGATATTTCAATTGCAGATATTTTTACTGCATTGGAGAAAAACAACCAGAATACGGGCGGAGCTTATATAGATAAGAACCCGAACGCCTATTTTATCCGCAGCGAAGGTTTGATTAGAAATCTCGATGAACTAAACAAAATAGTTATTAAAGCCAATGATAACGGAACACCGGTGCTTATTCGGGATGTGGCTAAAGTCCAGTTTGGGCATGGTGTACGTTACGGGGCGGCTACACGTAATGGAGAAGGTGAAGTGGTTACCGGAATAGTGATGATGTTAAAAGGGGCCAATTCCTCACAGGTAATATCTGATGTAAAAGAGAAGATTGAGCAAATAAAAAAGACCTTGCCGGACGGCGTTACCATAGAACCTTATCTTGACCGTAAGAAATTAGTAGATAGCGCCATTGCTACGGTTACCAAAAATTTAGCCGAAGGGGCTCTAATTGTCATCTTCGTT
>DALYUO010000024.1:22264-23770 GCA_031981225.1 Pararcticibacter sp. | reverse complement strand
TCTTGGGCAATCTGCGGGGAGGCTTGGTTGTGGCTTCCGTTATCCCGCTTTCCATGTTGTTTGCGGTAGCCATGATGAACCTGTTCGGGGTATCCGGCAATTTGATGAGCCTTGGGGCGATTGACTTTGGGTTAATAGTGGATGGAGCGGTGATTATCGTGGAAGCCGTAATGCATAGGATTACGCAGAGCAAACACCATCATCCTGGAGTAGTTAAATTATCCTCCACTCAAATGGACGCAGAAGTCCGTGAATCGGCAGGTAAGATGATGAGTTCCGCGGCTTTCGGACAAATCATTATCTTAATTGTATATCTGCCGCTTTGGGCATTGGTGGGTGTGGAAGGTAAAATGTTTACACCAATGGCTCAAACTGTGTCATTCGCCATATTAGGGGCTTTCCTGCTGTCTCTTACTTATGTTCCCATGATGTCGGCACTTGCATTAAGCCGTAAAACTGAGCATAAGCCAAATTTCTCTGACCGCATGATGAATTTCTTCCAGCGTGTGTACAGGCCGGTTATTGAAACCGCTATTCACAGGAAGCTACTGGTTGTTATCATTGCGATTGGGTTATTCGTTATCACACTCATTACTTTTTCACGTATGGGCGGTGAATTTATTCCGCAACTGGATGAGGGCGATTTTGCAGTAGAAACGAGGGTTCCCGTTGGAAGTTCCATCCAGCAAATGATTGATGTTTCCCAGAAAGCACAAACGATAATACTTAATAATTATCCTGAAGTTAATCAGGTGGTAAACAAAATAGGATCAGGTGAAATCCCCACAGACCCGATGCCTATAGAAGCAGGTGATATGATGGTTATATTAAAACCCAAGAAAGAATGGACAAGTGCCAGTTCAAGGGAAGAATTAGTTCAGAAGATGCAGCAATCACTTTCTGTGATTCCAAATGCCACATTCAGCTTTCAGCAACCTATCCAGATGCGCTTTAATGAATTGCTTACTGGGGCAAAACAGGATGTTGTTATTAAAATTTATGGTGAAGACCTAAATATTCTTTCAGACCTGGCAAGTGATGTTGGAAAGAAAATTAGACCTGTTGATGGTGTTGAAGACCTGTATGTAGAAGAAGTAACCGGCTTACCGCAGATACAAATTCAGCTTAATCGCGATAAAATCGCTCAGTACGCCATGAATGTGGAAGATATTAACAATGCTATTGAAACAGCATTTGCAGGTAAATCAGCCGGTCTGATTTATGAAGGGGAAAGGCGTTTTGAAGTTGTTGTAAGGCTGGATAGCGCATATAGGACTGATATAACAGATGTCCGAAACTTGTATGTAAATACGCCAGCCGGCCAGCAAATACCCCTTAACGAAGTAGCAACAATATCCTATAAACCAGGCCCCGTTCAAATCCAGAGAGATAATGCCAAAAGAAGGATTACGATAGGCTTTAATGTTCGTAACAGGGACGTACAAAGCATTGTAAACGACATTCAGGAGATCATCGGATCAAGAGTGAATTTACCGGCAGGTTACT
>DALYUO010000024.1:10597-22254 GCA_031981225.1 Pararcticibacter sp. | reverse complement strand
CACCTATGGTGGACAATTCCAGAATTTAAAAGAAGCTACGCAAAGGCTGGCAATAGCTGTACCGGTAGCCTTATTGCTTATTTTATTGCTGTTGTATTTCACTTTTAGTTCAGTTAAACAGAGCCTGCTAATCTTCACAGCCATTCCACTATCGGCCATCGGAGGAGTTTTCGCTCTACTGATAAGAGGAATGCCATTTAGTATTTCTGCTGGTGTAGGGTTTATTGCACTATTTGGCGTGGCGGTACTGAATGGTATCGTACTCGTAGCGGAATTTAACCGGCTTGCAAAAGAAGGGGTTGATGATATTTACGAACGGGTACTTAAAGGAACCCGTGTACGGTTAAGGCCGGTATTAATGACGGCAACTGTGGCATCCTTAGGCTTTTTGCCAATGGCCATTTCAACCACTTCCGGTGCCGAGGTTCAGCGTCCTTTAGCTACCGTGGTGATCGGAGGATTAATAACGGCGACCTTGCTTACCCTTATCGTACTGCCGGTACTTTATATCTATTTTACAACCGGCAAGAAAAAAAAGAAAGCAACACCCGCAATTACCATTTTGCTGTTTTTATTAGGCGCTTCCTTTTTTCAAACTACCAAGGTTCAGGCACAGGAAATTAATCCAGGCCAGCCTCGTAAGCTTAATATGCAGCAAGCCATTGATGAGGCTTTAAAGAATAACAATAGTATTAAGATTGCCCAATACCAGATTGATTTGCAGCAATCGCTCAAACGCGGATCGGTCACCATTCCAAAAACTGACCTGTTCTACACGCAGGGGGTTGTAAGTAATCCAACGGTACAGGATAACATTTACAATGTTACCCAACGATTAGATTTTCCTACCCTTTACAGCAGCCAGTCCAAACTGGCCGGAGCAAAAGTTGGCAGCAGTGAACGGTATAAAATGATCAAGGAAAATGATCTGATTGCCGATGTAAAGTCTGCTTACCTGCAATACCTGTATGTAACAGATAAAAGGAGATTATTACTTCATCAGGACAGCATTTACAGTAATCTGGACAGGTCAAGCAACCTGCGTTATCAAACGGGCGAATCTACTAAACTGGAAAGTGTCACTTCTTCTGCACAGTCTATGCAGGTAAAGAACAAGATCGAGCAGAATAATGCTGATTTAGAAATTGCAAAAAAGCAGTTGCAAACTTTATTGAATACACAAGACAATATCATCATAGCTGATTCGAAATTGGTTCCAAGAAATCTGGTGCTGCCAACAGATAGTAATTCACTCGTTCAAAGTCCGCTAATTCAATATCTCCAGCAGGAACTGAAAGTTAATCAGCAACAAACCAAGGTGGAAAAGAACAGAATGCTGCCCGATATAATATTGGGTTATAGCAGTCAGACATATAAAGGCATTCAAAACATCAATGGTGCAAATCGTGAATTTACAGGTAGTGATCGCTTTTCATTTTATCAGCTTGGACTGGCCATTCCCATTTTTCCAGGCGGTTATCGCTCCAAAATAAATGCCGCGAAAATAAATGAGAATATCGCTCAATCTCAGATAGCCCTGACTAAGACAACGCTTCAGGGAGAACTGCAAAAGCTTATACAACAATATTACAAGCTTCAAAACACCATAAATTATTATCAAAAACTGGCTTTACCACAAGCAGAACTAATTATTGATAATTCAGAAAAGGGTTTTAAAAGCGGTGATATCTCCTACATCCAGCATTTTCAAAATCTCACACTGGCAATTAATATCCAGGCAGAGTATCTGGATAATCTTTACCAGTATAATCAAGCAGTAATTTCCATCGAAACCCTGTTAGGCACTAAATAATAACCATTTAATAAAATAAAGAGCAATGAACTTAGTATTCAATAAACATATCCCGGTAGCATTAGTAGCCCTTTTGTTCCTGTCAGCTTGTGGGAGTAAGCAATCAGAAAAAAATACAGCAGCGGTAGAAACTGCTGCCGATTCAACAGACACAGTCTCAACTGCGGCAAAGCAAATCACTTTTTCATCGGCTCAATACCAGCTTGCGGGTATTGAGACTGGCACCATTGAGATGCGCAATCTGAGTAACATCATCAAACTTAATGGAGTAATTGATGTAGAGCCTAAAGGTACGGCAACTGTCTCTGCTCCCTTGGGGGGTTATATTAAAACGGCAGGATTGCTTCCAGGGCAAGCCGTGAAAAAAGGACAGGTTTTAGCTACTATTGAAAACCCTGATTTTATCACCATGCAACAGGAGTATCTGGAAAGCAAAGGCCGCCTGCAATTTCTTGAACAGGAATACCAACGCCAGCAGAAGTTGAGAGAAGAAGATGTAAACTCGGCAAAAACTTTTCAGCAGGTAGCATCAGACTACAAGGTTTTGCAAGCCCGAATTAACGGCATTGAACAACAACTCGCCTTAGCGGGTATCAGCAGGTCGGCTTTACAAATCGGAAAAATAACACGGACGGCCAACCTCTATGCTCCCATCAGCGGATATATCAAGACCAGTAATGTAAACATTGGTAAATATGCAACTCCAACAGATGTACTGTTTGAAATTATCAATAAGAATGATCTCCATCTGGCATTAAATGCTTTTGAAAAAGATCTGGGGAAGATACAGGTAGGGCAAACCGTTAGATTCTCATTAGCTAAGGAGAACAACTTTAACCGTACAGCGAAGATATTTTTAATTGGTCAATCAACGGGCGATGACCGCATGGTACCGGTCCACTGCCATTTTGTAAATCAAAAAGACCCAGATCTCTTACCTGGTATGTATGTAAAAGCCTGGATTGAGACAGGTTCAGAAAAACAGTATGCTATACCTTCCGAAGCAATCGTACAGTTGGAAGGAAATGATTTTCTGATCTTTCAAACAGAGCAATCTTCAAATGGATACACCTTTCGGTTAGAACAGGTTAAAAAAGGAATTGAACAAGAAGGATACACAGCTATAACTCTACCTGAAGGCGTGAACGCAGAAAATACTAAAGTCGTAGTTAAGAATGCTTACGCTATCCTGTCTGCATTAAAGAATTCTGAAGAAGAAGAATAAGTAACATATCAATATTTTATTTGCTTTTCCGCTGACAGGTATTGAAAATAACCAATAATACCAATTTCTTATTAACTATTAACAAAAATTAATTCACTAAAATTTAAAAAACAAACATGAAAAAAGTATTCATCATTGCGTCAATGGCTTGTATCATATTATCAGCCTGTTCAAATAATACAAACAAAGAATCTGACGCATCTACACAAAATGAGCAAGAGACAATGGGTGCAGATAGCAACAATATGAGTGTTACAGATACCACCCAGGCTGCGGCCGATAAAATGGCAAAAGATAGTGCCGATGCTGCTCATGGACATACACATTAATAAAATTTGACCGACTCTTCTCTCTTGAGTTATATCAGAGAGAAGAGTTATTCAGTAAACGGAAAAATTATGAATTTAAGGAAAATTGTATCACTGGCTATTATACTCCTATTGTACAGCGTTAGTAATAATGTTTTGGCTCATGGTGTCGATGGAGACACTCAAGCCTTTTTATCAGGAAACGATGGTGTAGCATTTGGCCCATTCTTATATATAGGCGCAAAGCATATGCTCACAGGTTATGATCATTTGCTGTTTTTGGTTGGAGTTATTTTTTTCCTGTACCGGCCTAAAGAAGTATTGCTTTATGTAAGCTTTTTTACCATAGGCCATAGTTTAACCTTATTGTTTGGCGTAATGAGCAATATTGCGATCAACGCTTATCTTATAGATGCCATCATTGCACTTTCCATAGTATATAAAGGTTTCGATAATTTAGGAGGCTTCAAACGGTTTTTTGGCATCCAACCCAATACAAAGGCAGCAGTTTTAATTTTCGGGCTATTTCATGGCTTTGGACTGGCCAGTAAATTACAGGATTTCAAATTTGATAAAGAAGGCTTGTTCACCAACTTATTGGGTTTCAATATCGGTGTAGAAATAGGACAGTTTATTGCTTTGGCTTTCGTGTTGATCCTTATTACCCTTTGGCGAAGATCTCCCAGCTTTAATAGGTTTTCTACGCTCACCAATACCATGCTCATGGCAGCAGGTTTCTTATTGTTGGGCTACCAGTTAACAGGTTATATCACATCTTAAAAAAGAAATAATGACAGAAATTAATCATCCGATATTGGAAAAAAAGAAAATAATAAAAGCGACTATCACTGCAATGCTCGTTGGATTTGTCTTGTTAATTACAGCTGTACTCCCTGCTGAATATGGCATTGATCCCACTGGTGCAGGCAAAGCTTTCGGCTTTACCAGGTTGTATATTCCTGAAGATGGCAACAATGGAACTGCCGGATCAGGAATTATGTCAAATAATATTCCCTTGATAAAAATGGAAAAAGCAGGTTCAGGACCAGATGTACAAAGACCTGTGGAGGCTGATAATCCAGCTCCTGAAATACAATTAACACACAGAGAAGATAGTGTTGAAGTAATAGTACCGGCAGGAAAAGGGATTGAATATAAAATAAACATGCTCAAACATGGCCGTATGAAATACGAATGGACAACAGATAATGGCATTCTATATTTTGATTTTCATGGCGAGGTAAAACAAGCAAAGGCCGCTAAAGCAGTTTATTTTGAAAGTTACACAATCGCTAACGCTAATAATATGGTGGGTACTTTTTTATCTCCTTATGAAGGCAAGCATGGTTGGTTTTTCAGAAATAACGGAAGCAAAGATGTTACGGTAACCCTAAGATTAAAAGGACAATATGAACTCTAAGGATAAATCTTTGGGAGATAGTTTCAATTAATGGTAAGTTATGAATATTCGAAAGATACTAAATGAACTGTCTGAACCATTTCATGCGCTACAAAACAGACTGTTTGCTAAACTTTATTTTGCACAAACCATCAGTCTTTTAGGGGATGCTTTTACCTGGGTTGGCCTGGCTTTACTTTCCTATCAGTTTGGAAAAGAACGGTCGGCATTAATTCTTTCTTCAGCCCTTACTCTTCGGGTAGTCGCATTCATCATATTCTCTCCCTTCGCCGGAGTTCTGGCAGACCGTATAGACCGTAAAAAAATACTTTATATTACCCATTTCATGCGCATGGGTATTGTTGCCTGTATGCCCTTTATTACAGCCGAATGGCAGATATATGTTCTGGTGTTTCTATTGAATGTTTTCAACGCCTTCTTTACACCAACATATAAATCGGTTATACCCACAATTGTAGATAAAGCAATTTACAGGCAGGCTATAGGTTTATCAACCGCTACCTATCAGCTATTAGGAATGTTAGGGCCAGGTTTAGCCGGAATATTAGCAATATGGCTGGGTGCAAGGGAAATTTTCTTTGTGGATGCAGTTTCCTTTATTCTGGCAGGTATCCTGATTGTAACGCTGCCGGGCAATCTAATTAAAAAATCAAAGGAAGTGCTCTCTAATGAGAAACCGCTGACTACCTGGCAGGATGTGGTTAAAGGAGCAAGGCTACTGTTTAAAAATAAACTGATCCGATTTGCTTTGTCCATTGAATTTGTTTCTGCCATTGCAGGCGCACAGATATTGGTTAACACGATAGGACATGTTAAAAGCGGATTACATCTCACAGACAAGCACTATGGCTTGGTGATGTCGGCTTTTGGTATTGGGGCTGCGGTTGCCGCATTCGTTTCAGGTGCAATTGATAAATCAAAATCGCGAAAGGTATCACTGATAGTTGGCGCACTTATACTTGCCCTGGCAATTAGTAGCGCTAATTACATGAACTATTCCTTCCTACTGGGATTATGGGTGTTGGCAGGATTAGGCCAGAGCCTGGCCGAAATACCATCAGAAACACTGATTGGAGAAAATATAGCTGAGGAGGAACAGGGAAAAGTATATGGGTCTCATTTTGCTTTTTCTCATCTGTGGTGGGCAATTGCCTATCCGGTTGCAGGCTTTTTAGGAAGCAGTTTTCCAAATACAAATTTCCTGTATGGAGGGATAATGACTATGATTTTATTGGCGATAGCCTATTCTTTTTTCAGGCCTAAACGTCAATCCTCTCATTTAAAGCCGTCGGTATAAAATGACATGACATAGCAATAATAAAATTTACTTATGAAAAAAAGAAAAGCCAATCTATCGAAAAGGTTGAAAGAACCAAAAGTATCGCCTCCAAAAAGGATCAGAATTTTTCGTGTTTTAGCGATCATAGCCTTGGTAATCTTATTTCTTCTCATACTGCTGCTTGTATATTTTCTCCCGATGCTTTCAGTTGATACAAAACATACATAAACTTAAAAACAACATAAAAACAATTTTATGAAAAAGGCAGAATACACTGACAAGGCTTTAATAGTAGATATACTAACAAAGTCGTTTGAAGCTAACCAAAGTGTTAATTACATTGTAAAGCAAGATGAAAAAAGGATGAAGAGAATTAGTGCGCTGATGGATTATTCTTTTGAAGTCTGTTACTTATTTGGTGACGTTTTCATTTCCGATTATAATAATGCGTGTGCATTGATATTATATCCGGATAAAAAGAAAACAACAATTAAATCCATTTTATTGGATGTAAAATTGATTCTTTCCTGTGTCGGTATAGAAAACATACAAAAAACGCTTGCCAGGGAGTCTTTGATCAAGAAAGCTCAGCCGAAAGAACTCATGTACTATTTATGGTTTATAGGGGTTGATCCGGATTTTCAAAATACTGGAATCGGAAGTGTTTTTCTGGATGAGCTAATAGAAGATAGCCGAGTTAAAGGAAGACCCATCTATCTGGAAACCTCTACTTTAAAAAATTTACCCTGGTATCAAAAGTTTGGCTTTAATATCTACCATGAAGCAGATTTAAGCTATAAACTATTTTTTCTTAGAAGAGAGCTTGCTAAACCATAGCGCATATGCTGGTATTCGGAACAGAAATGCACATTGTCACGTTTGTTTTCGTGTGTTTAGAAACGGTTATACTTTTTTATCTGGCCACCTATAAATTATCCCGGCCGGATGATAAGAACACCAACCTAAACATAATTCTTATTTCTTTACTTATAATTTATAATGTGACAGGCGGCCTACTGCCTGATTCTGATTTGCCGGGATCGTTTTTTATTCAGGAAGTTATTGCGTACGCTACGGGGTTTATCACACCCTGTTATTTTCCCTATTATGTGTATAAAGCATTCGGGTTAGAGAAAATGAAATTCCATGTCTACAAGGGTGTTTATCTGTTCTTGATGCTTCCTTATCTCACCTTTGTTATCGTTTTTGCCAAATCAGATAACCTGCTGACGGCACAGCAACTGCTCATAGTGCCGGTTTTGTATGCTTTATGGGTTATCTATTCTTTAGTAAAAGCTATTCAATTTAAATACAACAACGAGTTTGGCAGTATAGAATCAAGAACGGAAATGGCGATTTTATTTTTTAGTTTAACGCCTTGGATCGGCCTGCCATTTATTGCATACTTCGATCAAAGTCAGGCAATAGAGGCTTCGGTTACCAACACAGGGTTTCTACTCCTATTCGGGCTACAGATGCATCGGCATATCCAACAAACAAGATCGGAGCGTCAACGGCTTATAGATTCAGAATTGCTTCTGCTGAACTGGAATACAAGTTTGCAGGAAGAGGTTGAGAAAAGAACAAAGGAACTGGAGAAAATGAACGAGCAGAAAACCGACAATTTTATTAACCTCGTTCATGAAACAAAGACACCGCTAACGCTTGTCAATAATTATTTGGAGGAATATATCACCAAATACGGATCAGTTGCAGAATTGGACATTATAAAAGGTGGTATAGACAAACTCACAAATGATATCACAAATCTATTCGATCTCGAACGGTTTACTAAAGGCTTTACTGTTTATAATCATAATCAAATAACCGATTTTAGTGAGATTATAAGAAACAGCTTCATTCTGTTTGAATATTACTGCAAGAAACAGAACCTCCAGTGTGTCAAGGATATCGAAGAAGGCCTTTTTGTAAACGCAGATCCTAATGCTATTAATAGAATTGTGAATAATTTAATAGAAAATGCCATCAAGTTTTCAAATGCGGAAGGAAATATAGAAATAGCACTGAAGAGTATTGGCGATAAAATCATCTTCTCTGTAAAGGATAATGGAATAGGGATATTACCCCATTTACAAAAGAAAATATTCAAGCCATATTACCAAATCAGCCATAAAAAAACCGGATTGCAGGGCATGGGGCTGGGCTTACCAATTGTAAAAAAGGTAACGGATAGTTTAGGGGCACATATCCAAATTGAAAGCAATCCTACTGAGATGCCGGGAACCACCGTTGAGATAACTTTTGAAAAATACAATGTAAAAGACAGTGATATTAAATCTCAGGCTACATCAAAGACCCAATCTCTGATTTACAGCATTGAAAATCTCGATATTGTTGATACTCCTTATCTACCCGAACGGCAATCAATCCTGCTTATAGAAGACAATAAGGCTATGCTTCATTTTCTATTTAAAAAGCTGAGCATTAGATACAATATTTTTTGCTCGTTAAATGGAGCAGAAGCACTAAAAAAATTGGAGAATTTACCCACGTTGCCTGATTTGATTTTATCGGATATTATGATGGATAAGATGGATGGCTTTGCCTTCGTTAAAGCAATTGGTGACCAAGACACCTATGGTCACATTCCAATAATTTTCTTATCGGCAAAATCTGCACCAACTGATAAACTTAAAGGCTTGCGATTGGGTGCGATTGATTTTATACAAAAACCCTTCTCGTTTGAAGTACTATATCAGAAAATTGAAACTGTGCTGATTAACATTATGAAGCAGAAAAAGGCCATTATAGATTCATCAATTTCAAACCTAAAGATTTTAAATGTCCCGGAAATTGGTACGATCTCAGGTAACGAGTTGTTGCCTTCCGTAGACCAAAAATGCAAGCTTTACCAACTGACCAACAGAGAGATAGAAATTGTTAAACTTATCTTAAAGGGAATTCAGTATAAAACGATAGCTAAAGCTTTGTTTATCTCCGAAAAGACCGTGTCCAAGCATATTCAGAACATTTTTGAGAAGGTTGAGGTTACAAATAAAGTAGAGCTTCTAAATAAGCTAAAGTCCTGACGAAATAATTCAGATTTTATTTGCAAGTTATTAATATACTACATTTTAAGTACAAAAATGCGGTAAATGCCTTATTTCCTTTGCACTGATAAACAGACAACTTTGGATATGGAAAATGTTCCCCTTATTCAATCTATGAAATATGTGCAGAAGATATATTTTGGACTGGCTGGATTCTCTTATTACCGTATCTCTTAACCCTGAGAAGACCAATTTAGCCACAATAACTGAACAGCAAATCGAAGCTGCCATAGCCAAAATGGCTGAGGAAAGGATTAAATTTCAATCTTTATTAAAAGATCATGTCTTTGGCTTAACTGAGGCAAAGCAGATTGAATTATTCCTTAAGCAATACCATTCGGCTTTGATTATCCTGCTTGACCAGGCTTCGCAGAATCATGAATCCATACCCAAGAAAAGAACAACACTCAGGCATCTTTCAAGTGAAGTCATTAACTGCCTGGATGAACTGCTTTTTTGTATTGAAAGTCGCTTTCCCACTTATCTGCCTTTAGATGAACGTGTCCCCTTAACTTATCTTTCAGTAATACAAAAGGAATTAGCGCAACGCATAAAGAAACAGGAAACAAAGTTATCATCACAGACAGTAGACCATCGGCTTAAGGTTATCGTTGTAAAATATCTAAATTATTTTCTACTTCCAGGTAAGAACAATTCTCCGATTACTTTTCATGAAATGTTTTATGTCAAGGAATTGCTTTATGAACTTGAATTGAAAGAATGCGATGTAAAAAGCCACATTTTTTCTCCATTGGATCGCTTGCTTATTTATTTAAACTTTAACAGCAGTGAATACATGAACTGCTTTACTCAAAATGTTGCAGAAAAAATAAATGTTTACGAAGATCTTTCAGAAAAAATGGATTGCCTGCTTTTTTATTTTAAAGAGTTTAATCAACTATGCCGAAAGGCAGAAACGGCATTACATCCCCAACAAAACGATCTTAAACAGGAACTAACTAATTGGTTTACCCAAGAGGTTTTTTACCTTGAAAAGAAACTTCATTTTTCTATTGTTCCCTTTCAGGATAAAACAGCAAGCCCCAAAGAAGTGAGGCCGGTTGAAAAGGAGAAATCTAAAGTCCTGTGCGTTCTGTCTACAGATCAGGCTGCACTTATACTGCGAGCCGCTGATGAAATGAAAATCTTAATCGCCAGATCCATGAACGAAGTATTCAGAACAATTGTTCCGCATCTTTCTACTCCTTACAAAGAAGAGCTTTCCTATGATTCTATGCGCAGCAAATCTTATGCTGCTGAAGAGAGAGATAAAAAGATAGCCATTGAAACTTTGGAAAAGATTATAGAGAAGATAAAACAATATTGATTCCAGAATAGTAAATGGACCATACACTATTCTAATATAACAAATTTCTATTTTTTTGCTATATTTGTTTCTTATAACAGGAAATGGTGTCTTCCTGACCCAACCGCTTTAATTAGCTAATGGCGCCTACAGATAGTAATATAAATAAGTAAACTATTTGTAGGATGAAAAAATTTGCATACTCTTTTGAACAATTTAATATTGCGAGACACCTTCTTTATTGGACAATTTTAGTTATTCCTGTTTCCATTACTGTAGGCTCATTAGTAGCCTTATTTCTTTGGCTTTTGGATGTTGCAACTGCTGTAAGATGGAATAATATCTGGTTAATATTCCTGCTTCCTTTGTCAGGGTTGCTTATTACCTTCCTTTATAAAACGTTTGGCAAAAATTCTGATGCAGGCAACAACCTCATAATGGATGAAATTCATAAACCAGGTGGCGGCATTCCTACCAGAATGGCTCCATTGGTTTTATTTTCAACTGTCCTAGAGCCGGAACTATCTTTGCCTTGGAAGTTTTAGCAATAGGCAGAATTAAGTATGATGCACTAATTCCTTGCTTCATTGCCAGTATTCTGGCAGACATAACCTGTTCTGCTTACGGCATTCATCACACTCAATACTCCATTGACTTTATAAGAGATACCAAGCAATGGATGCCCTTTATTTCTTTTGATCTCTGGCTGCTATTTAAAGTAATAGTTGCCGGGGTAGCTTTCGGCTTAGCGGGATATTTGTTTGGAGAAATGTCACATCGCATTAAAGATGCTGCAACTAAATACGTTCACAACAAATGGCTTACTCCTGTAATTGGCGGGATTTTAGTGATTGCCATCAGCTATGCCTTAGGTACTTTTGACTATTTAGGATTAGGTGTTACCAATCCCAATAGCGGTGTAAGTATCATCTCTGCTTTTGGATTAAATGGTTCACGCACCTGGAGTTGGTTTTGGAAGCTTCTTCTAACAGCTATTACGCTCAGTACAGGTTTTAAAGGCGGTGAAGTGACACCATTATTTTTTATAGGAGCTACTTTAGGTAATACCCTGGCGATAATGAGCGGCTCACCCATTGACTTGTTTGCAGGACTTGGTTTTATTGCAGTTTTTGCTGGAGCCACCAATACACCTCTTGCATGTACACTAATGGGAGTAGAACTTTTTGGTTCCAATAATCTCATCTATTACGCCGTTGCGTGCTTTACCGCTTATT